>JAFWXG010000171.1 GCA_017523005.1 Clostridia bacterium | reverse complement strand
TATCAATTCAGCAGGCAAGATGCTGTTTAAGAAATGCTAACGAGGCTCATCAAAAGCTTTGTCGAATGAGTCAGGAGCAGATTGATAAAATTGTTAAAGCTATTGCAGATGCCGGAGAAAAAAATGCTGAAAGACTTGGTGCTTTAGCTCAAAAGGAAACAGGGTTTGGTAATGCAAAAGACAAGTTTACTAAAAACTTGTTTGCATCACGCACTCTTTATGAGGCAATCAAAGATTTAAAAACTGTTGGCATTTTAAGAGACGACAAGGAAAAGAAAGTACTTGATATTGGCGTAAGTGTAGGAGTTATTGCGGGGCTTGTACCATCTACAAACCCAACTTCTACCGTAATCTTTAAATCTTTAATTTCAATAAAAGCAGGCAACGCAATAGTCTTTTCGCCCCACCCCAACGCCAAAAACTGCATATTAGAAACTGTAAAATGTATTAAAGAAGCTGCTGAAAAAGCAGGGTGTCCCGAGGGTGCGATATCGTGCATCGAAACCCCAACTCTTAACGGCACAAAAGAACTTATGCAAAATAATTTAACTGCCCTGATTTTAGCTACAGGCGGTCCTGAAATGGTCAAATCTGCTTATACTTCAGGGAAACCTGCCATTGGCGTTGGTGCGGGCAACGGTCCTGCATTTATTCATAAATCTGCAAACATCAAAAAAGCAATCAAACACATTTTTGCATCTAAATCATTTGATAACGGAACTATTTGTGCATCAGAGCAGTCTATAATTATTGAAAAGTGCTGTCAGCAGGAAGTAGAGAAAGAAATTTTAGCACAAAACGGTTATATATTAAACGATGATGAAAAGAAGGTTTTAGAGAAGTTTATTTTATCGCCAAGAGGTACTATGAACCCCGCTATTGTTGGAAAGTCTGCAACAGAGATTGCTTCTCTTGCAGGACTAAATAATGTACCCCATAACACTAAAATATTGCTTGCAAGGGAAACAAAAGTCGGAGATGCAATTCCATTTTCTCACGAAAAACTATGTCCTATCCTTGCCTATTACGCAGAAGATAATATCGACATGGTTCTAGAAAAGGCTATTAAAATTCTTCAATTCGAAGGCGCAGGACATACCTTCTGTATCCATGCAAATGACGAAGAGGTTGTTAAAAAGTTTGCGTTAGAAGTTCCTGCATCAAGAATTTTAGTTAACACATTAGGTTCATTAGGTGGTATCGGCTCAACAACAAACCTGTTCCCGTCCTTAACTTTAGGATGCGGTGCGGTTGGCGGAAGTTCATCTTCAAACAATATCGGTCCTATAGACATAATAAATATAAGGCGTGTTGCCTACGGTGTCCGTGAGCCTGAAAGCGTATGTGTGAATAATTGCAGTAATAATGGTTACAATGAAAGCATGATACAACAAGTTGTTGAACAAATTATGCAAAAATTGATGGAATAAGGAGAAAATAAAAATGGCAAACACAAATTCATTAGGAATGGTAGAAACAAAAGGTTTAGTCGGTGCTATTGAAGCAGCTGACGCTATGGTTAAGGCTGCAAATGTAACCTTGGTTGGAAAAGAACAAATCGGTTCAGGCTTGGTTACAGTTATGGTTCGTGGCGATGTAGGTGCAGTAAAAGCTGCAACAGATGCAGGTGCTGCTGCGGCAGAAAGAGTGGGCGAGCTTATCGCAGTCCATGTTATTCCCCGCCCTCATACAGAAGTAGACGCAATTTTACCCCACGGGATGTGATAACTTATGTCGGTAATTACAAGAGATATTTTATATCAATTATTCAGAAAAGGAGAAATCAAGGAGAATTCTCCTTTTCATCTTCATAAATCAGACATTTTAACTCCGTCTGCGCGTGAGTTTTTGGCATCTAAGCAAATGACCATAGTACCTGAAAACAGCGTACAAACCGAAAAACCTGAAGAATATACTCACTTACACGATGGTGCTTTAGTGCCTAAAAACCATCCGAGAATAATTTTAAGGGGTAAATTAGACCGCTTAGAATCTGAAATAATCTTTGCTCAGATTATCGCAAAAAAAGATGGGTTTCCGGGTGTTGTTTCGGATTTAGAAGAAATTATTAAATTTATAAGGCTCATTATAAGATGTGAAGTCAAAGACGAACCGCTTCCTGAGATAAACCTACAGGGACTTTCTAAAGCGGATTTGCGTGAACATTCACATCATTTGTATAAAAATTATGGTATTCATCACTTTCTGCCAAGCGTAAATCATGGTGAAACAGTAGTAGCCCTAAACCGCTTAAGAACTTTAACAAGAGAAACTGAAATTTCAGCATTTACAGCTTTTGAAACTCCATCAAAACATTTAGAGAGATATGACATACTAACTGCTCTAAACAGACTTTCCTCTCTCTTTTTTATTATGATGGCAAAAGTTTTAACGAATAGATACGAAAGGGAAAAACAATGAACAATCTTACTGAGGCTATTTTTAAAATATTGAAAAAGGATTTCTTTTTAATTGTCGAGGCATCGGGCAGACATGTTCATTTGTCACAAGAAGCATCAGATTATCTGTTTGGCAAAAACTATGAATTCCAAATAGCTAAACCTTTGTCACAGCCTGGACAGTTTGCTGCAAAAGAAAGGATAGATATTATATCAAGCAAAGGCACTATTAAAAATGTTGCAATTTTAGGACCTCTCCGCCCCGAAACACAAGTTGAAATTTCTATGACAGATGCCAGAATTCTTGGTTTAACCCCGCCAATCAGATTAAGTGGAGATATAAATAACAGTCCTGGGATTATCCTGTCTGCAAACGGCAAACAGCTTGAAATTAAGGAAGGAGTTATTATTGCAAAGCGTCATATCCATTTAACTCCCGAAACTGCAGATAGATTAGGCGTAAAGGACAAGCAATCGGTTAGAATTAAAACTTTTGGCTCAAGACCACTTATTTTTGATGATACTATTGTTCGTGTAAGTGACAAATTTTCTGACGCTGTGCATATTGACTACGACGAAGCAAATGCTTTAGGATTTTCCAATTCGTCGTTTGCAATAATTCAAAAAGTAAATGATTTATAAAAGGGTTTTAGAAATTTTAAATCTTCCAAAAACAGTTGTAATCGGCAGGATTAAACGCGTATATAATCCATATACTCTCTTTTTGCCATTTAATGCAGAAACAGATTTTGACTATGTTCTTGTAACTCATCTTACGGAATATTCAAAAAACCGCATAAAATTAAGAGTTCCGTTTACAGCTGAAGAAGAGTTTTTATGCAGATGCTTAGATAACAAAAAAAAGGTTTTTTCTCTTCACAAATATGCAATAGACGGAATGTCAATTATCCCTGATGATACAACAAGAGTAATTACCAAAAACTTGCTTGATAATTATCCATTCGGGACTGTATTAGTGCCTGAAAATGCAATAATCACGCCATCTGCGAAAGATGAAAATATTATCATAAAGGAATTTAAAATATGCAAATCGGAAGAGTTCTTAAAAGTGTTTGGGCAACCAAAAAAGACGAGCAATTAAATGGACTTAAGTTCATGACAGTATCTTTAAGGGATACCGAAATGATTGCAGTTGATATGGTGGGTGCTGGCGTTGGGGACACGGTTTTAATTACATTTGGAAGCTCTGCCAGAAAGCTTTCAGGATATAACATTGATGCTGTTATCTGCGGTATTATAGATAAAATTGATAACGAGTGAAAAATAAAGGGAAGTGAAAATATGAGTATTAACGAGATAATTATTTACATTATGGTAGTGTTTGCCGTTTTGGGTGCTATTGACCGCATTATAGGCAACAAATGGGGACTTGGCGAGCAGTTTGAAGAAGGTATATTGGCTCTTGGCGCTTTGGCTTTATCAATGGTTGGAATTATTGCTCTGTCCCCTGTAATTGCTAATATTTTAGAGCCTGTAATAGTGCCTGTCTTTAACTTTTTCGGTGCAGACCCCGCTATGTTTGCAGGAAGTATATTAGCAAATGATATGGGCGGTGCTCCCCTTGCAAAAGAACTTGCATACACTCCTGAAGCCGCACAGTTTGGCGGTCTTATTGTAGGCTCAATGTTAGGACCTACCATCGTTTTTACTATCCCTATTGCTCTCGGCATTATCAAAGACTCAGACAGAAAATATCTGGCAACAGGCGTTTTGTCAGGAATTATTACAATCCCTATAGGCTCATTTGTTGGTGGTCTGGTTGCAGGTTTTCCCATTATGATGATAGTAAGAAATTTAATTCCAATTATAATTTTTGCACTTTTGATAGCTTTAGGACTCTGGAAGTTTGAAAGATTTATGATTAAGGGTTTTACAATATTTGGAAAGTTTATAGTAATTGTTATTACAGTGGGACTTATATCGGGCATTATAGAGGCTTTGACAGGTATTACAGTTATCCCCGGAATGAATCCCTTAAGCGACGGATTTACCATTGTTTCAGATATTGCAATCGTGCTTGCAGGTGCTTTCCCACTTGTATATGCAATTACTAAAATCTTTAAAACCCCATTGATGAAGTTAGGAAAATTACTTGGTATGAACGATGTAGCAGCAGCGGGTCTTATTGCAAGCTTAGCAAATAATATTCCTATGCTTAACATGGTAAAAGATATGGACAACCGCGGTAAAATTATAAACTTCGCATTTGCGACATCTGCCGCATTTGTGTTTGGCGACCATTTAGGCTTTACCGCAGGCTTTGATTCAGAAATGATTTTCCCTATGATTATAGGCAAGCTAACAGGCGGTGTTTCTGCCGTTATACTTGCTGCATTTATTGCAAGAAATTTAAAAGAGGGGGCAAGAAAAAATGCAAGTAGATAAAGAGCTTATAGAAAAAATTGTTCGCCAGATTTTAGATGAAGAAAAAAGTAGTGGAAAAATATTAAAATTCAACGCATCAACAGTACATTTTTCTCCTGCCGACAGATTGGATACTTTAAATCCTGCAGATAAGGTTTATACAAAGGATTTAATGACATTAGAGCAAAGTCCTAATTTAGGGTTTGGGTTAATGGAAATGACAAAAAGCACATTTCCGTGGGAATTAAATTATGACGAAATTGACATTGTTTTAGAGGGTAAACTTACAATAATTTGTGATGGAGAATCAAAAACTGCAGAAAAAGGTGAAGCAATTTTTATTAAAAAAGGGTCAAAAATAGAGTTTTCTGTTGAAAATTACGCAAAATTTTACTATATCACTTACCCTGCAAATTGGCAAAATACAACCCCGTAGCAATGTTACGGGGTTTTGTTTTATAATCTTAAAAGTTTTGGGAGTTTTTCGATAAGTTCTGCAACTGCAAATTCTGCGTCGTTTTCGGTTATAAAATCTGCAACATCCTTAATAGACTGAATTGAGTTGCTTACTGCAACACCAAAATCCGCCTCTTTTATCAATGTATCATCATTTTCATAATTACCGATACCAACTGTTATTTTTGCCTTTGTAATTCTCTTTATTTCTTTTAGTGTTTCGCCTTTATGGGCATTTATATCAGTCGCTTCAAAGCCTGTATCCCAGCTTCTTGAAAAATAAAGTCTTGGGAATTCTTTTTCAAATCTTGTTTTCATCATAAGAGCGTCTTGCTCGGTTTTTGTTACACAAAGCATTTTATTATACATGACATTTTTGTCATACTCATATCCGGAAACTGTCCCAAAATCATCAAAAAGCTGTAAAATCAGCGGTGTACAGAGTTCTTTTACCGTTTCAATCATTGGTATGTAGCTTTCATTCATGGGTCTTTTCCACAAAATCTCGCCTGTATCTATGTCAGACACCATTGTTCCGTTAACTGCACTTACAGGTGCGTTTATGATAAGTCTTGGGAATTTTTCTCTCATGTATGATGCCATTCTGCCTGTTGCTACTGTAAACATTCCGCCATTATCTGTAAAATACTTAATTGCCTCGTAATTTCTTTCTGATATGTATAAATCCCCCGGCGTCAGCGTACCATCTACATCTGATGCTATAAGCACGCCATCAAATATCTTGCTCATCTTTATCCTCCTGAAATAAAAAAACCAAAAAGCAATGCCTTTTGGTTTTAATTTTCTTATAAGCTTGCTTTAGCTTTTGCTACTAATTCAGTAAAAGCAGCAGGATCTGTAACTGCAATATCAGCCAATACTTTTCTGTTTAATGTGATGTTTGCTTTCTTTAAGCCGTTCATCAATACAGAGTAAGAAATACCATTCATTCTTGCAGCAGCATTGATTCTTGTAATCCAAAGCTGTCTAAAGTTTCTCTTCTTCTGTTTTCTTCCGATATATGAATATACCAATGATTTCATTACAGCTTCGTTAGCTGTTCTGAATTGTTTGCTTTTCGCACCTCTGTAGCCCTTTGCGAGCTTTAATATTTTCTTATGTCTTTTTCTTGTTGTAACTGCACCTTTAATACGAGCCATCTATATTTACCTCCTTTTAATCAAGTTATTATTTGTACGGAATAAGTTTTTTGATAACCTTTGCATTCGCTGGAGATGCATAAGCCATCTTTCTTAAATTTCTTTTTCTCTTTGTTGTCTTCTTGTTTAAAATGTGACTTCTGTACGCACTGCCTCTTTTAACTTTGCCGGTTTTGGTTAAGCTAAATCTTTTAGCAGCAGCTCTGTGTGTTTTTAATTTTGGCATTTTTATTTCTCCTTCCAAATATAAATTAGTTCTTCGGTGAAATGAACATTGACATGTTCTTTCCTTCCAATTTTGGTTTTTTATCAATGATACCGTTATCTTCTACAGCTTTTGCAAATTTTTCAAGCAATTCTTCACCTGCAGCAGCGTATGCTACTTCACGGCCTCTGAAACGAACAGTAACTTTTACCTTGTCCTTTTTATCGAGGAATTTCTTTGCCTGATTGATTTTGGTGTTAAGGTCATTTACATCTGTTGATGGAGAAAGACGAATTTCTTTAATGCTTACAACATTCTGATTTTTCTTCGCTTCTTTCTCGCGTTTTGCAGTTTCAAAACGATATTTGCCGTAGTCCATAATCTTGCATACAGGTGGTTTTGCATTTGGAGCAATTTTAACCAAATCCAAATTCTCACGGATTGCAATATTAAGAGCCTCTTTAGCAGACATAATACCGAGCTGTTCACCACTTCCGCTTATAACTCTTACTTCCTTGTCACGAATTTCTTCGTTCAACATCAATTCCTGCTTACTGCTAATAACGATACACCTCCAAATTTTTTAGCTCTTTAACAAAAAAGAGAACTTACAATAAAGCAGTTCTCTTCAAAATCATAGCAATATCTTGCTAAAATATTGACCCTTTCATTTAAAATTGAGGGTGAGAAGATAACTTCTGCTTTATTGCATAAAATATTTTACCATATATTTTAAGTAATGTCAATACTTTTTTTAAAATTTTAGAGTTCTGCCACTAAATCCTGCATATTATACATTTTAGCAGGTTTTCCTATCAGATATTTTGCCGCGGCTACTGCACCAACTGCAAAAATTTCTCTTGACATAGCCTCGTGCTTAAGTTCAATTATTTCATCTTTACCCGCAAAGATCACTGAATGTTCGCCAACAATAGTGCCACCTCTTATTGAGTGGATACCGATTTCTTCATCAGTTCTCTTTTTGCGTACTGCATGACGGTCATAAACATAAGTTTTTCTTTGCTTTAACGCGTCATTGATTCCGTCTGCAATAGCAAGTGCTGTTCCGCTTGGAGCATCAATTTTCTGGTTGTGATGCTTTTCGATAATCTCGATATCAAATTGTTCTGCCAGCACTTTTGTTGCCTTTTGAGCAAGTTCAATAAGTAAGTTTACGCCAAGCGACATATTTGCAGAAAAGAATATCGGAACAAATTCTGATGCCTTTACAAGCTTTTCTTTTTGTTCATCTGAAAGTCCTGTTGTTGCGATAATCGCAGGTGTCTTTGTCTTAACAGCAAATTCTAAAATTTTATCTAACATATCGGGATGAGAAAAATCAATCAGAACATCTGCACCAGATGTTAAATCTTCGGGGTTGTCATACACCTTGTAGCCATACTTTAACTCGGTGTTTACATCAAAACCTGCAACAATTTCCATGTCCTGTTGTTTTGATGCAATCTCTGTGACTACCCTTCCCATTTTTCCGTTGCAACCCGAAATAATAAGTTTAATCATGATTTAAAATCAGTCCTTTATCAAATTCAGTGCCTTCATCTCTTTTTTGAGAAGTTCTAAGTTATTGTCCTCCATAACGCTCAACGGCATACGGATTTCAGTCCCGCACATACCAAGTAAATTCATAGCAGCCTTAACAGGAATTGGGTTAACCTCTATAAACAAAAGATTTATTAAATCGAAATATTTCTTCTGTAATTCTCTTGCGGTTACATAATCTCCGTCAAGACAAGCTTTGCACATATTGTGTGTGTCTTCAGGAACTACATTTGCAAGAACTGAAATAGTTCCTATAGCACCGATAGACATAAGCGGTACATTGATATCGTCATTTCCTGAATATATTGCAAAATCATCTCCACAGAGTTTTGCAATTTCTATAGCTGCTTCAACTTTGCCACTTGCTTCTTTAACACCTACGATATTCTCAACTTTAGACAATTCGTATACTGTTTGAGGAGCAATATTTACTCCTGTTCTTCCCGGCACATTATATAATATACATGGAACAGAAACTGCTTCTGCCATCATTTTATAGTGTGCAATCAAACCTTTTTGAGTACATTTGTTATAATAAGGTGTTACGAGCAACAGGGCATCAACTCCTGCATCTGCTACAGCTTTTGCAAGTTTTACGCCGTGTGCAGTGTCATTACTTCCCGCACCGCCGATAACAGGAATTCTGCCTGCTACTTTCTGGACAGCAAACTTAATTGTTTCAATATGTTCACTGTCAGGCATAGTTGCAGACTCGCCTGTTGTTCCGCAAATTATAAGTGCATCTGTTTTGTTTGCAATATGAAATTCAATTAAGTCTCCGAATTTTTCGAAGTCTACATGACCATCTTTAAATGGTGTAATAAGCGCAACACCAGAACCTTTAAATACGCACTTTTTCACAAAATCAGCCTCCAATTTGATTTAATCAAAATATCCCTTTGCTGCCAAAAGCTCTGCCATCAAAACTGCACCGCCCGCAGCACCGCGCAATGTATTATGAGAAAGACATACAAATTTATAATCATACTGAGTATCAGGTCTAAGTCTTCCGATAGATACCGCCATACCGCCTTCTAAATTGCGGTCAAGCTTTGCCTGTGGACGATTATCTTCTTCAAAATAGTGTAAGAACTGTTTTGGTGCTGACGGAAGCTGTAATTCCTGTGGCTCGCCTTTAAATTCTTTCCAACACTGTAAAATTTCTTCTTTAGTCGGCTTTTTATCAAAAGACACAAATACTGCAGCGGTATGACCATCAGAAACAGGAACTCTTATACACTGTGTTGTGATAGAAGGAGTTGTTGCAGGAACAATCTTGCCATCTTTGATTTCGCCCCAGATTTTTAATGGTTCTTTTTCACTCTTTTCTTCTTCGCCGCCAATGAATGGAATAACGTTATCTACCATTTCAGGCCATCTTTCGAAAGTTTTACCTGCACCTGAAATTGCTTGATATGTAGTTGCCAAAACTTTAGTTACGCCGTATTTCATCAATGGATGTAAAGCGGGAACATAGCTTTGTAATGAGCAGTTTGATTTAACCGCTACAAAACCACGCTTTGTACCAAGACGCTTTCTTTGTGCTTCAATAATTTCAGC
Source organism: Clostridia bacterium (assembly GCA_017523005.1). Classification (GTDB taxonomy): domain Bacteria; phylum Bacillota; class Clostridia; order RGIG6154; family RGIG6154; genus RGIG6154. The sequence goes on along the minus strand of JAFWXG010000171.1, from coordinate 5,912 downwards.
GTGATGTGCATTGATCTCAGGAACAATCATAGGAACATCCTCTGTACCTCTGTGTGCAGAGTTGTTTGACATTACAGGGCATTCTCTCTTTGCATATTCTTCTTCTAATGCACGGATTTCGTCTTTTTTCATATCAACCGCACAAAATACAAAATCTACCATGCTTGTGATGGTGTCAATGTCTTTTGTAGCGTCGTAAATCACCATATCTTTAACGGATTCAGGCATGGGAGTCGTCATAGCCCATCTGTTTCCTGCAGCTTCTAAATATGTTTTACCCGCACTGTTTGCAGATGCAGCAAGTGCAGTAATTTTAAACCATGGGTGGTTTTCTAAAAGTGTAACAAATCTCTGGCCAACCATACCTGTTGCACCAACAATACCAACTTTAAATTCCATTTTTATGCCTCCTAAATATCATATCGATATATTATAACACAGTTATAATAAAAAGTCAATCCACTTATTATATTCGTTTTCCTAATATTTCTCGCTTTTCAAGGTAAAATTCTTCAAATCTGTCTTCATCTAACGCAAGTCTTATTTCTTCCATCAAGTGATTATAAAATCTTAAATTGTGCATAACTGCAAGACGAAGTCCTAAAATTTCCTTGGCTTTCATCAGGTGTCGTACATAACTTCTTGAAAAGTTTTTACAGGTTTCGCAATCACAGTTTTCGTCAAGTGGGCGGTCGTCTGCAACATATTTCTCGTTCATTATGTTAATTATGCCTTTTGATGTAAAAATATGTCCGTGACGCGCATTACGGCTTGGCATAACGCAATCAAAAAAGTCTATGCCTCTGTGCACTGCCTCCAAAATATTTACAGGTGTTCCAACCCCCATTAAATAGCGGGGTTTATCCTGTGGCATATATGGTTCAACAGCATCAATAATTCTATACATATCCTCAGTCGATTCGCCTACCGCAAGACCGCCTATAGCATACCCGTCTAAATCAAGCTCTGCTATTTGTTTCATGTGCTCTATACGGATATCTTCAAATGTACTGCCCTGGTTTATGCCAAACAGCATCTGATTTTTGTTTATTGTATCAGGCAAGTTGTTAAGGCGTGCCATTTCGTCTTTACATCTTTTGAGCCATCTTACAGTCATGTCAGCCGATTTTTTAGCGTACGGATATGTTGCAGGGTTTTCAACACATTCGTCAAACGCCATAGCAATAGTTGAGCCTAATGCCGATTGTATCTGCATACTGGTTTCAGGCGACATAAAGATTTTTTTGCCATCAATATGAGATGCGAATGTAACTCCGTCTTCTGTAATATTTCGAAGCTTTGCAAGAGAAAAAACCTGAAAGCCACCGCTGTCTGTAAGTATCGGGCCGTCCCAGTTCATGAATTTATGAAGTCCGCCCATTTTGCGGACAATCTGTTCTCCGGGCCTTACATGAAGATGATATGTATTTGAAAGCTCTACCTGACAACCGATTTTTTTCAAATCAAGTGCAGAAAGCCCGCCCTTGATGGCTGCAGATGTGCCTACATTCATAAATACAGGTGTTTGAATAGTGCCATGCGGAGTTTTAAACTCCCCTCTTCTTGCTCTTCCCTCTACTTTTATCTTTTTAAACATTTGTTCCTCCAAAATGTCATAAACTTCTAAGTTCAGTTAATATGTTTTCAAATTCTTCGGGCAAAGGACTTTCAAATCTTACAAACTCATTCGTTTCGGGATGATTAAAACCCAAAACACCTGCATGAAGCACCTGTCCCTCTACCCCTAATTTATTCTTATCGCCATAAAGAGTATCCCCTAAAAGTGTATGCCCTATATAGTTTAAGTGTACCCTTATCTGGTGTGTTCTTCCTGTTTCTAATCTACATTCAATCAAGGTGTAGCCGTTAAAGCTTTCAAGCACCTTAAAATGAGTGACAGCTGCTTTTGAGTTTTTATCAGTAACTGCCATTTTCTTTCTGTGCACGGGATGTCTGCCAATAGGCGCATTTATTGTACCGCTGTTTTCTTTAAAATTACCTTTAACTACAGCTTTATACACCCGTTCAATGGAATGAACTTTAAACTGCTCAGCAAGTGCATTATGACTTTCGTCATTTTTTGCAATAACTAAAAGTCCTGATGTGTCTTTATCAATTCTGTGTACAATCCCTGGTCTTACCACAGAGTTTATTGTTGAAAGTCTGCCTTCACAGTGCGACATTATCGCATTTACCAATGTATTGTCAGGATTTCCCGGGGCGGGATGCACCACCATCCCTTTGGGTTTGTTTATAACTAAAACAAAATCGTCTTCATAAACAATTTCAAGCGGTATATCCTGCGGGATAATGTCAGCATTCTTGATTTCAGGCTCTTCAAATTGGATTTCATCGCCTGCATGAAGCTTTGTCTTTGCCTGTGCAACTTTGCCGTTTACCAAAACTAAACCCTGTTCTATAGCTTTTTGAATAAAAGAACGGGTTTTATCTGTTTTTTCGCTTAAATATTTGTCTAATCTTGTGCTTTCGGCATCACTTATTATTTTCATTCTTTTCCTCTTTATCAAAAAACAAAATAAATATCGCAAACAAACCCGCACCTACACATATAAACACATCCGCTAAATTAAAAACGGGAAATTCCATAAATGTAGTGTGCAGAAAATCAACAACATAGCCTAATCTTAATTTATCAATAAGATTTCCTATTGCACCGCCAATTATAAATGTTAAAGCTATACTTGGCAGATGTTTTGATTTTTTTAAATAGTATACTAAAAAGTATATACAAACTGCCAAAATTACAATAGTCAGCGGTATTATAAAATGAGATTTGCCCTGAAACATTCCAAACGCAATACCGCGGTTTTCCACATATAAAAACTCCATTATGTGTGGAATGAATGGTATTCCGCTTGTACCTTTTAACAAGGATACTGCAAAAAACTTTGTTATCTGGTCTGAAAAAACAAATAAAAGGGCAAGGAGGGTATATAAAATCATCCCTCCATGTCCTCCATCAGTTTAAGTTCTGCAGACAACAATGCTTCATATTTGGTTTTGAAAACTGAAAATCTATTTTTAAGTTCTGCCAGGTCGCGTTCTGCATCAAGTCTTTTCTTGTCTGCTTCTGCAAGCATAGCAGCTGCGTTTGCTCTCGCCTCTTCCAATATAATATCTGCTTTTTCCTGAGCATTACGCTTAATGTCATCAGCTGTGTTCTGAGCAAACAACAATGTATTTTGCAGTGACTCCTCCATTGATTTGAAATTCTTAAGAGAGTCATTAAGTACGGTCACTCTGTCTTTTAAGTTTAAATTATCACGGTAATACTGTTCAAAGTCCCTTGAAACAGCCTCAACAAACTCCTCAACCTGTCGTTTGTTATATCCCCCGATTTTCTGTGTATCAAACTCATAATTCTGTATTTCGATTGGTGTCATTTTACTTCCCCCTTCACATAAATAATTTTAAAACAAATGTCTGAAGTGCAGGAACAATTATATTTCCTACAACAATCATAGCAATAAGCGGAGAAAAATCTACCATCATAGGTCTTTTAATCAGCCTTTGCATTAAATTGCGGATTGGTGCTACAACAGGCTCCGTAATTGTATCAAGCATTCTTATAAAAAAATTGTTCGGAGACATGGGAAACCATGAAACCAACGCTCTTAAGACAATCGCCCATGTAATAATTTCACCTAAAATACTTATAGCGATAGCCATTTTATGTCCTAATCCTGTCACGGCTTAATCCTCCCACGGGAACAATCCCTTTGAACGAAGCTCGTCCTGAAAATCCCCCATAATTTCAACAGTGTATGGAGTAACAAGCATTATATCTTTTGAAATTTTCTGTATTCCGCCGTCTGCAGAATATACAACACCGCTTAAGAAGTCAATCATACGGCGTGCTAATGCCTGGTCCAAATCCTCCATGTTTATAACAACAGGTTGTTTTGCTTTTAAGTGGTCTGCAATATCCATAACATCTTCAAATTTTCTCGCATTTAAGACTACAACCTTAAACTGTGTTGTAGTATGGATATCTACTACCTTTCCTCTTTTTGTGTCGGATATAACGCTTACATTACTTTTTGTACGGTCAAGATGTCTTGGCTGAGGAGAACGCATGACGAATTCTTTTTCTTCTTCCTCGTCCTCATCGCTCGGAACGCCGATAAAGTTCAGCATTTTGTTCATCAAATCTTTCACTTTGGTTTCACGCCTTTCTTTTTATCTTACTACATCCCCGTCTGAAATGGAATTTCTTGTCATGATAACCTCATCATACAAAAGCAAAGCGTTTTGTTTAGTATTATCTTCTTTTGCAACGCAATAGCCCTTGTCGGTTACCAGAACTTCTATCTCTTTGAATTTAGCTACGCTGTCATTTTTAACGGTGTAAACACCTGTTTTATCATTTACAATTTTAACGGCATCTTTGAAGAATTTTAAGCCTGTATAAGAATTCAAAACTACATCTGCGTCTAAAAATCTGTTGTAGTAAACTGCATTGGAATAATCATGGCCTCTGCAAACTACAACAACTTTTCCGTCTTCAGGCTCTGATATTCTTACGATATCAACAGAATATGTTTCGTTTCCAAATCTCGGGAAACGGATATCTAAAGGAAGTGCCCTTTCCTGCTTTCCTTTTAAAGTCGGCAATTTGCCTTCATCTACTGATACTGCCACATACCAGTTATATCCGTCAGCAACTTTCATTGTTGCGTCATACTTGTTTTTGTCGGGTGTGCTTTTTTTCAGCTCGTCCATTCCTGATGGTGTGAGTGTTTCAAGACTTTCTAAAGAAATCTTTTCCTCGTATCCGTCAAAAATTGAAAAATAAAGACCTGCTCGTTCTGCATATACTTCTTTTTTCTCGCCACTTACCTGACTTTCAAGATTTGCCTGTTCACTTCTCAAAGCATTTATAACAGAATCTGCACTTCCAGAATCAGAGGCGATTTTTCTGTTTATAACATCTTCAATACCGCTTCTTATTTTGTAAAGGCTGTCCCCTTTGCCCTGATGAGTGGCTTTGATAATATCGGATGCGTAATTTTTAAGCATTGTGTCAAGCGAGTTACTGCTGTCTGCTCCTGCGCGGTTGCTTAATTCTGTTAAGTCTTTCAGTTTTTCATTGACTTCTCTTAATTTTGTCTGGACTTCAGGCGAAACAGACCCAGAATACAAATCTGCAATTTTTTCGCCCTTCGATACCCTTGACCCGTCTTGAGCCACACTGCTTACAATCACATCTGATTGTTTTAAAAGCACTGCTTCGTCGCGGATTATCATAGCATCAGCAGATACAACCTCTTCAATAGTTCCCTTTGTGACAAGCTGTGTTCTTACAACGGGATTAAAGAGATTATAAATCTGGTAAAAAAGCAAAAGTATTGCCAGTAATACCGCTACAATCAACAAAAACTTATAAACGCGTTTCATTCGCTTTCTCCGTCTAATATCTGTTTCATATTTATATTTCTGCCGGGGCAAATGGTAGAGATTGCGTGCTTGTAAACAATCTGGTGTTTACCTTCACAATCAATCAAAACTACATAACTGTCAAATCCGCATACAACTCCCTTAAACTGAAATCCGTTTGTCAAGAAAATTGTTACCGGAATTTTTTCTTTAATTGCCTGTCTTAATACTGCATCCTGTAAGTTAATCGGTTTTCCCATTTTAAAATTCCCCTTTCTTTTTTTACTACAAAAATATTATACTACAAAATCTTAGATAAATCTATATGTTTTTTTAAAGTTTCCAACTTTTTTTCTGAGTTCATATCAATAAGCACCTGATTAAAGTCTCTCTTAAACCACGACACCTGACGCTTGGCATATCTTCTGGTGTTTTGCTTGATTTGGTCTATACAAAATTCCAAAGGCTGCTGATTGCGGAAAAATCCAAAAATTTCTTTGTAGCCTATCCCCTGC
>JAFWXG010000170.1 GCA_017523005.1 Clostridia bacterium | reverse complement strand
ATCTTTGCAAGAGGCTTGTCATTATCACCTGAAATGTTAATCTTTTTTTCTGTATTAAAAGCCTCTGGATTTATATCACATAAAGCCACAACCTTTACATCTACGCCTTTTTCTTCAAGAGCCTGATATGCTCTTCTGTGCATCGGAGAAATTCCTCCGCATCCCCATATACCTACTTTTATCATTTTATCCTCCAGTCTTTTGTAAAACAGAGGTGTTTATAAACACCTCTGTCCTCTATCTTAAATCGAAAATCCAATTTCTCTTAACCATAAAATTGTCGGACCGCTTAATTGAACAACTGCAATGTCTTCAAAGTCTTTTCTGTCTTGTTCGCTCATTTCGTTAACTATACCTCTTACTTCAGAAATTTGTGAACTATATGTAGACCTTATAAACGACTCATCGACAATTTCTGTATAAACATAATTGTTAAGTACATCTGTAACACAATCTAAAGCAACTTGTTGAATGTAGTCCTGCATATTTGTGTCAAATATGGCATTTTCCAAATCAATTTTGGCTATTTCAAGTTTTGAAATGATTTCAGCATTTACTGTTGCATAATCGGGTTCTTCAGGTGGTTGTTCTTCTATATCAGTATTATTGTCTTCCCCGGTATTAGTATCATCATTACCGTCTCCGCCGCCAACAATTTCGCCTGTATTTCCTGTAAAACCGCCATTTTCCTTTTCATCGTCAATTACAGGTGGTTTTTGTTCTTCATCCTTGTTGTCGTCTGGTTTTTGTTCATCGGGCTTTTGCTCAACTTCTTTTGCAAATGTTGAAAACGCTTCACAGAATTCTGCACGAGTAGCATTTTCTGTTGCACGGAAGGTATCCCCTTCTTCTATTGGCATCAGGAAGTTTGAAAGCACCATCTGAACATAGGGCATTGCCCAGTCCGATACAGGGTCTGTAATTTTAATTGTAATTCCTAAATCATAGACATTTGCTACACGGGTTAGGATAGTAGCAGTTTCTTCACGGGTAATTTTGTTTTCGGGACGGAATGTACCATCCTCATAGCCCTTAACATACCCTGCCTTTTTTGCAGCTAAAACATACTGATAAAACCAATCATCTGCCTTAACATCAGAAAAGCCCAAGTCACCTTCGTCTATTTCGGTGTATCCGAAAATCAAATTAACAACCTTACATAATTCTGCTCGGGTAATTTCAGCATCAGGACGGAATGTACCATCAGGATAACCAACTAACACTCCAGATTTAACCAGCTTGTAGATAGCAGCACCGCGAGTAGTTGTTTCATCTACATCAGTAAATTTAACAGTTTCCGCCTGAGCAAAAAAGGTCAGCGTAAACGTTAGTATCAATGTTGCTGAAATCAAAATCGCTAAAAATCGTTTCATACCAATCTCCTTTGTTTTTTGAAAGACGGGGCAAGGCTATTGCCCCGTTGTTATTACTTATAATATCTCATAAACTTAAATTCAATACCGCGGATAGAGAATTTATACGCATCGTCAACCCCTTTAATTGTCGGGTCCTCAACAGTAAAGCTATACGCATCAGGACCAATTGCAGGGTCTGTAATATGAAGCAAGATATCATAAATGTTGTCATAAGCAGATCTGATTCTTCCTGTTGTAAGGAATTCCTGCACTTTTTCTGCTGCAGAAGTTACCTTGGAATTACCAATTCCACTAAGCAAAGCACCGATATCTGTATTTTCAAATCTTTCGATTGCGTTTTGGACTCTTGTTTCGTTGTCAAGCAATTTCTGATGCACTTTTCCGCGAAGTTCAACATTAGCTTTATCAAGCAAGAGGTAAACAGTATCAATATTGAAGATCGGCTCATCCTCAGTACCGAATATGATGTCAATCATCTTATCTACTTTATCTTTGTTCATGACATCGTCTTCTTCAAATTTCTGATTTAACCCGCTGCTTAAATATTTATCTACCATAGCATCAATCTGGCTCTGGTATTTGGTAATAAATGAGTTGATTTGAGAAACTCTGTCAATTACCTTTTGAACAGAATCGGGCAATTCATGGTACAAATCATAATCGCTTATGATTTCGTTAATCTTGTCATGAACATCAAACCCACGATCTAAAGCAGCGGAAACTATAGCATCAATTTGCTGTTCTGTCAAATTATCTCCATACCAGCAGATTGCGTCATCTAAAAGAATTACTTTACCAAGCGCTGCATCGTAGTATTCTGTAGGAGTTCTTAACATCCAGCCTGTAAGTTCAGGATCACTTCCGTGTGTTGAACGCTCAAGCAAATCTTCTCTTAACAGGTCTTTGTATTCAATCAATGAATATAAGTAATCATTTTCATTGTAATGAATTCCGTCAATCCTATTAAGTCTTTCAACCGTCTCCTCAGTTGCTTTTTCATAAAGGTTAGCTAAGACATCGTTAATAACATCAACTTTAAACACCATGAAGGTTGAATAGTCAACAGCCTTTGTATTGTCAGCTTCAACCTCTGCAATAGCATCATTAAGTCTTGTAACATAATCAGCTTTTGCTTTATTAAACAATGGTTCTAAGAATCTGTCGCCTAACAGCTGTTCAATTCTATCAAAGCCCCTAAACGAGATATACTGAATAACTGTATCATAAGTAAATGCGTCAACGCCGTCTGCGATAGCTTTAACAAATGCAAGGTTATCTTTATTGATTTCAAAGCTATCCGCTTTTGTTTCGAACGCGTAAATGAATTCATCGACATAATCAAGTTCAAGCACCGCGCCGTAAACATCACTAATGAATTCTTGTTTTTCAGCAGGTGTTAAATCGGAAATATATTCTTTAACAAGGTCGTTGGTTATCATACCTGAAATGTCAATGCTGTTGATTATATCTTCAATAAGCTTACGATTATCGCGAATAAACTGTTCGTTTAAACTGTCGCTATCAATGAAGCCGTTGATATAGCCTTTAACAGTTGTTTCCTTTTCGGAATTTGAGATGTATCTTGTCAGGTAATTTGTAACCATACCGCTGTTTTCAGCATCGCCTAAAAGCTTAAGAATAAGATCTGATATAACTCCGTTATCAATGCTTGTAGCTTTTGTTGCCAATACATTGTCAACTTTGGAACTGATAGTGCCATTTCCAATATTATCAACCAAATAGCCTTGGATTTCAGAATAGATATCATCGCCCTGAATAATTCCTTTAAGGTCAAGGGATGTATCATCACGCAATTCCTGAACCATATCTAAGATATCTGCATCGGAAGTAGCAACAACGAAAGCATTGATTTCTGCTTTTAACTCATCAACAGATAAGCCATCTATGTATTCTGCAACAATAGTTGAGATAACATTATGACCATCGCCGATTTTTCCAATCAAAGAATTTATAAGGTCATTGCTTAAGCTGTTTGCAAACTCTGCAATCATGTCACTTAT
>JAFWXG010000169.1 GCA_017523005.1 Clostridia bacterium | reverse complement strand
TTCCATTTAACCCCGTCCTTACTATCTTCAAGCAAAATACCTTTTTGTGTTAGCAAATCACGGATTTCATCTGCTCTTTTAAAGTTTTTCTCTTTTCTTGCGTTTGTTCTTTCTTCAATCAACGCTTCGATTTCAGCATCTAACATTTCTTCTTTTTGTTCTGTTAAAATGCCTAAAACTCCACAAAGGGTTTCTAATTTTTCTAAAACAGATTTAATATCTTCATCAGCTGATGCTTCAGTAATATTTACATTTGCAAACTTCACAAGTTCGAAAATTGCAGAAATAGCATCGGCTGTATTAAAATCATCATCCATAGCCTGCTCGAACTTTTTAACTAAATTTTGGGCTTCGCTTAAGTCTGCTCTTGTATCTCCGTTACCGTTTAAATTTCTCAAGCGGTCAACTGCATTTAAAATTCTTTCAAGACCATTCTTTGCAGCACCCATAAGTTCTTCACTAAAGTTTAGCGGGCTTCTGTAATGAGCACTTAACATGAAAAATCTTAAAACCTGCAAGTCATATTTTTCTTTAATCTCGCGAACTGTGAAGAAGTTACCTAATGACTTACTCATTTTCACATTATTGATATTTAAAAATCCGTTATGCAACCAGTATTTTGCAAACTGTTTACCATTTGCAGCTTCACTCTGTGCTATTTCATTTTCATGATGTGGGAAAATCAAATCTTCTCCGCCTGCATGAATATCAATTTCTTCGCCCAGATATTTTTTAGACATTACTGAACATTCTATATGCCAGCCAGGTCTTCCATCACTCCATGGTGATTTCCAGTAAGGCTCGCCCTCTTTTTTAGGTTTCCATAAAACGAAGTCAAAATAGTCTTCTTTTCCATCTTCGCCTGTTACCTGAATTTCTCTATGACCTGCCTGAAGTTCGTCAATATTTTTCTTTGAAAGCTTGCCATAATCCTGAAATGCTCGGGTTTTAAAATATACTGTACCATTTGAATTGTAGGCATAGCCTTTTTCAATCAAATTCTCAATCATTTCTATCATGCCGTCAATTTCTTCTGTCGCTTTGGGATGTGTTGTTGCTTCCATTACATTCATGTCGGACATATCCTGCTTACATTCTTTTATAAAGCGTTCTGAAATAACTGACGCATCTACATTTTCTTCGTTCGCTTTTTTTATAATTTTATCATCAACATCGGTAAAGTTTGAAACAAAATTCACTTCAAACCCTTTGTACTCAAAATATCTGCGAACTGTATCAAACACTATCATAGGGCGTGCATTTCCGATATGAATATAGTTATAAACTGTAGGTCCGCACACATACATGCTTACCTTGCCATCATTGATAGGTACAAAGTCTTCTTTTTTTCTTGTCAATGTATTAAATACTTTCATTTTTGCTCTCCTTTAATTGCTTTTCAAGTTGCTCTATACGAATTGTTAATTTGCAAAGCTCCTGTGATACAGGGTCAGGCATGTGAACATGGTCGAAATTACCATCTGAAATTTTCTGGTTATTTTTTCTTACAATTCTTGCTGGGATACCGACGCAAGTACAATCCGCAGGTACTTCCTGCAAAACAACAGCGTTTGCAGCAATTTTAGTATTATCCCCAACTGTAAAAGGCCCTAAAACCTTAGCTCCACATCCAATTAAAACATTATTGCCGATTGTTGGATGTCGTTTGCCTTTATCCTTACCTGTACCGCCTAAAGTTACGCCCTGGTATATTGTGCAATTATCTCCTACTACCGCAGTTTCGCCAATTACAACTCCCATGCCGTGGTCAATAAATACACCTTTTCCGATTGTAGCACCAGGGTGGATTTCAATACCGTATTTTCGACGGGTAGTTTTTGAAATGCGGTCTGCTAAAAAATAATGTTTTTTTAAAAATAATTTATGAGCAATCCTGTGTCTTAACAGCGCCTTAAATCCAGGGTACAGAAAGAAAACCTCCCAGAAATTACGAGCTGCAGGGTCACGCTCTAATATGGTTTGAATGTCCGATTTTATCTGTTTGAACATCTTGCACCTCAAATCATACTTACTTAATATAATTGTATCATAAAAACATAATTTCTGCAACAACATTTTTATAAATTTTATACAATTTTTGAATAAAAAAAGAACCTGTAAATCTTTTAT
>JAFWXG010000168.1 GCA_017523005.1 Clostridia bacterium | reverse complement strand
TCTTCAGGCATTGTAAGGATTGGTATTAAAGTAATTGAACCGTCTTTTCCTTTTAATCTGCCTGCGCGTTCATACATTCCCGCAAGGTCTGTATACATATAACCAGGATATCCGCGTCTGCCCGGAACTTCTTTTCTTGCAGCAGATACTTCACGCAAAGCATCAGCATAGTTTGTGATGTCGGTTAGGATAACAAGAACATGCATTCCTTTTTCAAATACCAAAAATTCTGCGGCGGTAAGTGCCATTTTTGGTGTTGAAATACGCTCAATCGCAGGGTCGTTTGCAAGGTTTACAAACAAAACTGTTCTGTCGATAGCACCTGTTTTTGTAAATTCTGTTTTAAAGTAGTTTGCTTCTTCAAATGTAATACCGATAGCAGCAAACACAACAGCAAAGTTTTCGTCTTTACCTAAAACTTTTGCCTGTCTTGCAATCTGTGCCGCAAGGTTTGCATGGGGAAGACCTGAACCTGAGAAAATAGGAAGTTTCTGTCCGCGAACTAATGTGTTAAGTCCGTCAATAGCAGAAATACCTGTCTCTATAAATTCTGACGGATAGTTTCTTGCAGCTGGATTCATAGGCACGCCGTTAATGTCAATTCGCTGTTCGGGAATAATCTGTGGACCGCCGTCAATAGGATTTCCAAGTCCGTCAAACATTCTGCCAAGCATATCTAAAGAAACGCCGAGTTCAATTCCTTTGCCTAAAAATCTTACCTTACTCTCTGCAAGATTGATACCTGCACTGCTTTCAAACAACTGAACAAGCGCATTTGTACCATTGATTTCAAGAACTCTGCAACGGCGGATTTCACCGTTTTCAAGCTCGATTTCGCCTAATTCATTATAAGTTGCCTGCTCAACATCCTTAACAAGCATTAAAGGGCCTGCAACCTCATGAATAGTTTTATATTCTCTTGCCATGGATTTAAGCCTCCTTTAAACTTTCTTCTAACTCAACATCAATTTGTTTTATGATGCGGTCGAACTCTTGGTTTACACTTACTTCGGGGGTATACTTAAATCTGCCGATTTGCTCTCTTACAGGAAGAGCAAAAAGGGAATTTAAGGAAATACCATTTTGTAAGGCTTCCATGGATTTATCATAAAATGCAAGTACCAGTTTCATCATCAAAAGCTGTTTGTCAAGTGATGTATAGGTATCAACCTCATGAAATGCGTCCTGATGCAGATAGTCTTCTCTTATAGAACGGGCAGCCTCTAATTTTACACGGTCTGGCGCAGATAATGCGTCAACACCTACTAATTTTACAATTTCATCGAGTTCTGCTTCTTCCTGAAGCAAAAGCATCATTCTTGTACGACACTCGATAAATTCTGGAGAGATTGATTTATCATACCAATCTTTCATGCCGTCTAAATATAAAGAATAGCTCTTAAGCCAGTTGATTGCAGGGAAGTGTCTGCGGTAAGCCAAGGAGGAGTCTAAGTTCCAGAACACCTTTACAATACGAAGTGTTGCCTGAGCAACAGGTTCTGAAATGTCGCCGCCAGGAGGGGATACCGCTCCTATAACAGAAAGTTCGCCAGTACGCTCTTCACTTGCTAAAGTGTAAACTCGGCCAGCTCTTTCATAGAACTGAGCAAGACGGCTTCCTAAATATGCAGGGTAACCTTCTTCGCCGGGCATTTCCTCCAATCGACCGCTCATTTCACGCAATGCTTCTGCCCAGCGTGAAGTGGAGTCTGCCATAAGTGCTACAGAATAGCCCATATCTCTGAAATATTCAGCGATAGTGATACCTGTGTAAATAGATGCTTCACGGGCAGCAACGGGCATATCGGAAGTGTTTGCAATCAAAACAGTTCTTTCCATAAGTGTAAGGCCTGTTTTGGGGTCTTTGATTTCAGGGAATTCGTTTAAAACATCAGTCATTTCGTTTCCGCGTTCGCCACAACCGATGTAAACAACAATGTCTGCGTCTGCCCATTTTGCAAGCTGATGCTGAACTACTGTCTTGCCGCTTCCGAATGGTCCGGGAACAGCCGCAACACCGCCTTTTGCGATAGGGAATAATGTGTCAATAACTCTTTGTCCTGTAACAAGAGGCATATCTGGGGACATTTTCTGTTTATATGGGCGTCCTTTTCGTACAGGCCATTTCTGCATCATGGAAACTTCACGGACACCATTTTTGGTTTTTACTTTACAAACTGTTTCTTCAACAGTAAATTCTCCGCTCTTAATATCTGTAATTTCGCCCTCGATACCGAAAGGTACCATTATTTTCTGGGTAACAGCTTTTGTTTCCTGAACTGTACCTATAATATCGCCCGCAACAACTGTGTCACCCACATTTGCTGTCGGCACAAACTCCCATTTCTTTTCACGGTCTAAAGCGGGAACAGCAACACCGCGGTGTAAGTTTGTTCCTACTTTTTCCATAATCTCATTTAAAGGACGCTGAATACCGTCATATATATTTGAAATCAATCCGGGGCCCAATTCAACTGAAAGCGGTTGGGAAGTGGACACCACTTCTTCTCCAGGTCCTAAACCGGAAGTTTCTTCATAAACCTGAATGGAGGCATTATCTCCACGCATTTCAATGATTTCGCCAATCAGTCCGTGTTTACTAACCTTTACCACATCGAACATATTTGCATCACGCATGCCCGATGCTACAACCAGCGGACCTGAAACTTTTACGATTGTACCATTTGCCATATCGTTCTCTCCGTTCCTTTTGTAATTACTCTTCATTAAAGATAATATCCGAGCCTACAGCCTGTTCTACCGCCTTTTTAACATAGCGAAGTCCGAACCCTGTTTTTCCTGTAACATTAGGGATAGGAATGATAGCAGGTAAGGGCTGAGTGCGATATTTATCTAAAATAAAGGATAGCTGTTCTGCTAAATCTTCTGTAATAAAAATAACAGAATAGCTCTTTTCGATTATATTATTTAATGTATCTTCGGCATTTTCTTTGTCGTCTGTAACAAACAAATCCATACCGAGTGCGGAAAAACCGCAAATACTGTCATAATCTCCCATTATAGCAATGCGCTTGTTCATTAGTTTTCTAACCTTTCACGAATACTGTTTTCCGAAAAACCGTTTATCTTGCATGATAAAATAATGCGAATTGTTAAAACTTCTGCCTGTATTTTAATTAAGTATGCAAGCAAAGGCTCAATTCCAAGCGAAATCATGTCGGACTGAGCAAGACAGGCGGATTTTTTATTATCAGCATATACTTCAAAGGCGTGCATTGATTGCTTTAAAGCCTGAACGCCCTCATCAAAGCCGTTTTCGGAAATATAGTTAAATAAACCGTCTTTACCGCTAAGTGTTGCCAAAATCAAGCCTTCTTTACCTAATATACATTCTTCTGAAATTGCTTGCTCCAAAAAGAATTTATCTTTTTCGGTGACATACGCACGATATGCAATTTTTATATCTGCAAGAGCGTTTTTCAACGAAACATACTTATACAAAAAGTCACTTCCGCTTTGACTTGCCGAACTTAACACAAAATCCATAGATGCCTTATCAATTATAACATCTAAAAGCTGGCTGTCCTCTGTGTTTGCGATAACCTCGTATGCGCGTTTTGCAACGCTTTTAAGCATATCGGGGAGCATATCAAATTTCTGGTCTGCCAGAGCCTCTTCCAGTAACGATAAAGAAACAGTAGCAGGCGTTAAAAACAGGTCTGAAACATCTGTTAATCCTGCAAAAATTGATTTTAAAACAACCTTTAAGTTGTGAAAATCGTTTTCGTAAAGAAGAATATCAAGTGGAGCACCGTCTGGTGCGGCCTCACGCACCGTTTCCCAAGCTTGCTCTGTTTTATGAGACAAAATATTTTCAAGCTCGGAAGGGGGTGTAGGTTCTTTTGTGTAGCCTTTATCGTTTAATACACGCATGGCTTCTTGGGGTGTTTTTGCTAAAATTAAACTTTCTATATCGTTTTTATCAAGTAAATAATTTTCAAGAGAACGGATATATGCAACGCTGTATGCGTAATCTGCGTTGTTCAATTTTAAAGCACCTCGCCTTCTTGATTAAAATAAATTTTCGCCTATAAAATCTACAAGCATATCATGATTTTCTCTGAATATCGCTTCGATTGAGCAGTTTTCTTCAATATTTCCCAAGCGGAGTATAAATCCGCCGTCAATATCTTTTGACTCATCCGAAACTGTTAAGTTTAGCTTTTTTATGTGCTTTGAAAATTTAGGGGTAAGTCTTTGTTTGTCTTTCTTATTAAAGACAATTTCCCCGCCTTTTTCAGGTATAAAATTTGCTTTCTTTGTTAAAATTTCACACAATTTTTCCATGTAAACATCGGTATCTGCGTTTAAAACAGAAGTATATGCCATAGAAATAGTTTCCTCAATCAGCTTAAATTTAAGGGATAACTTGTCCTGAAGATTTTTTTGTGATGCAGAGGAAATAGCTCTGCTTGTAATTCTTTCAGCTTCTTTTCTTGCGTCTTCAACAATTATCTCCATATCCTGCTTGCCGCGAGCTGTGATTTTTTCCATGGCCTGTTTGTGTTGCTCTTCGGACTCTTTTTTGATATTTAAAGCCTGCTCTTTTGCAGCATTTAAAATCTGGTCTGTCAGCTCATTAAGTTTTGCCATTTTTTATTCCTCCTAAAAATTTTAGGTCAGGATTAAAGACCAAAGGTTTTGTTAACATTTATAACCATTAAGAAAGATGTGATAAATGAAAGCAAAGCGTAAAGCTCAACCAAAGATGCTGAAACAATAGCTTTAGATGATTCCTGAGGTTTTTTAGCAACAATGTTTACACCCGAAACAGCAACTTTACCCTGGAAAAATGCTGAGAACATACCGCCTAAGCCTATTGGAAGACAAGCTGCAAGATAACCTAAACCAATAGCTTCGCCTGTCAAATCAGAAGGAAGCGGATTTCCACCTAAAACGCCAACATTAAGCATTACCATAACGCCGATAATAAGACCGTAAAGACCTTGCGTACCGGGAAGTAACTGTAAAACGAGAAGTTTACCGAACTTTGATGGGTCGTTTGTGATAACTCCCGCTGCTGCCTCTGATGCAATACCTACACCTCTTGATGAACCGATACCTGATAAAACAACTGCAATTGCAATACCTACTAACGCATAAACTGTACCTAAACTCATAACTTATTCCTCCGTAAATTCAAAATATTTTGTATTCATTTTAAGGGGTGTGAAAGCTCGTCCGCCACCCTCATAAAATTTGCTGAAAAATTCCACATACTGCAAACGGTTTGTATGAACATACGCACCTAAACAGTTAATGGCAAAGTTCATAGCGTGACCTGCTACAAATACTACTATGAACAAGATAGCACCGACAGGACCTCCGCCAGCCAGTGAGCCCATGGTGTTTATTACCTGAGCGATAACGCCTGTTGCAAGGCCTAAAGCCATAAGACGGGAATAGGAAAGTGCGTCCGAAACATAGCTTGTTATGTCATACAGGCTTAAAATACCGCCGAACAGCTTGCCGATAATATTTTTGCTGCTTCTTCCTTGTGTTAAGACTAATCCGACAGCACCTGTAATTGCCATATAAGTGCCAATCGTTGTAACTATTCCTCCTGTTACAAGTCCCAAAGCTAAAACAGAAATTCCTGTAAGAACCAATAGCCAGAATCCAACATCAAATAAGGCACTTAATTTTTCTCCGCTTCTCCACAGAACATAGAACTTTAAGATAAGACCTATTATAATCTGGAGAAGACCTATACCTATTGAGAATATCAACAGCATCAATGGTTCCTGAACGGGGTCAAGCCAGATTGGTTTTAATACCCAGTCTGCACCAAAGAATAAATTTCCTACAACAGGAATTGCGTTACCAAAAAAGCTTCCGTACATAAAACCCCAGAAGGTAGTGGAAATTCCGCAATAGCAGAACATTCGCATTGAATTTTTTGTAGAAGCTTCAGCTTTTGCAAAAAATCCCAAATATCCTGCACCAAGTGCCAGCAACAGGCCATACCCCGCATCTGAAAACATCATTCCAAAAAACAAATAGTAGAAAAATGCCATAATACCATTTGGGTCAATGTCTGTTTTTCCCGGCATTGAGTATGTTGATGTAATTCCTTCTACAGGTTTGGAAAAACCATTATTCCTGAACAAAACAGGCGCTTCCTCATCGTCGGGAATATCCCCGAACTCCACATAAGCTGAAGTATGTTTTGTAAGAAGCTTTTCAATGTGACTTGCTCTGTATTCGGGAACATAACCATTTAAAATAAAGGTTGTATCTGTCTTTTTAAGCTTTTCCAAATCCTGATACTTGTCACGCCTTAAAACCAGGTGGTCATAAAACAACTCAATTTCTTCGCGTCTTTTAGCAGAGTTTAATATAAATGCTTGTTGCTGTTTTATATCGTTTTCTAATTCTTTAATTGTTTCTTTTATCTGACTTATTTTTTTGTTTGGCGTTTTTGAGGACAAGCCAAATGTCGGCGGAATAAATCCGCTTTCGCGAAGTGCTCGTTCTGCATCTTCTTTATCTTTTTTCAAAAATAAGAAGAAAACACGGGTAGCATCTTTGTCTGCACTTACTATTTCATAATAAAGCTTGCTCTCTGTATCTCCTAAAATCTCCGAAATTTCCTGCTCGTTGTGTTCGCCGGGCAGAAAGTACAGAGCAGTTTCAGTTTTGTCTGTTCCACCGAAATTAGATGGAACATCTAACGCCTTCCATGGCATAATAGCAGCAATTTTTCCGTTGAGTCTTCCAATTTCAGCTTTGTTTTCAACCATCTTCTTTTGTGCGTTTATTATTTTGAGAACTAAATCTCCCATAGTTTTTGCCTCGTCTGGCTTCATGGAATATTTAGCAGATGATGCGGGTTTTCGTACTGAAAACAAACCTGTTTTTTTAGGAACAAACTCTTCTAAAATGCTTAATGCCTGTTCGGTTGCGGTTAAATACCGTTCAAACTGCATGATGCGGTCTGAAACATCAATGGAGTTAAGTCCGTCGTCCTTTTCAGTCTCAGTAAACTCTACCGAGGAGGACTTTTGGAGCAATTCCATGACTTCTTTTCGGTCGGAATTTAAACCGATAACCGTAATGGTCTTCATTTTGGCTATCATGTATTTACTCCTTTTTTAAAACAGCTTGCCAATTATTTGCTCAATGACAGAATTCTGTTTGCTTTTTGCATCTTTTTCAATGTTCTCAAGTTCAGCCTGTGCTGAAGCTTGTGCCTTACTTTTAAGCTTATTAGCTTCCTGCTCGGCATAATTTAAAATACTTGTTGCTTCAGCGTGTGCTTCTGCATGCAGACGGGCAAGGTATGCATCTTCCTCTTCTTTAAACTTTTGCAAGGATAGTTTTGCATCTTTTTGAGCCTCGCTGATTATGCTTTGAGCACGGGATTCAGCGTCTTTTATAAGTTCAACTGCTTTTGCTGCCATATATTCACCTCCGAAAAGCAATATTTAATATAATTATACACTTTTTAAGGTAAAAATACAAGTATTTTTTGGAATAATTTGACTTTACCTTATTTTTTACCACTGCAAATTTTGGTGGCAATAAAAATATCAAAAAACTTTCACATTTATTTTCTTGACTATTTGCAAAAAATATACTATAATGTTTTCATACATTATGAAAAAGGAGTAGAACTATGTCTTTGAATGAAAATAACGAAAAGCCTTTGGAAAATGAAGAAGTTTTTGAAGGTAATGAAATTGAAGAATTTATTGTTCCCGAAGAAATGGAAGAAAGTGTTGTAACAGATGAAGAGCCTGAAATCGAAGAGGTTGCAGAAATTGAGGATAACACAATTTTTTCTGAAGAAGATGCGTTAGAAGCTGTTGCATTTGAAGAAGCAGAGCTTAATAAAAATCCAATGTCAAAGGGTAAGAAAATTGGCATCTGGGTTGTTTCTGCTATTGTTGCATTAGCGGCTGTTGCAAGCATTTTGTATTTTGGTTTCTTGAGGGATGTTAAAGTTGCAGACGATACAGCAATCGCAAAGGTTGGAGATCAGGAAATTTATGCTTACGAAATTGCTTATATGTTAATGTCAGCAGAGCTCAGCGGAGATTCTATCACAGTTGAAGAAGCTGCAGAATATATGGCTGAATTTAAGGGTATGGCACAGATTGCAAAAGAAAATGGAATTGCATTAACAGATGAAGATATTGCTGATGTTAAGGCGCAAGTCTCCGAAATGGAAAGCTATTACGGCGGTGCAGAAGTTTTAGACCAGATGCTCCTTCAGTATGGTATTAACAGAGACCAGTATACAAAAATCGGCGAATTGTCAACACTTGGTACAAAGGTTAGCGATCAGGCAGTTGAATTAGGCCTTATTGAAGCTACTACAGATGCTGAACTTAAAGAGTTTTATAATAAAAACTACTTGCGTGCAAAACACATCTTGTTCAGCAATATGGACGAAGAAGGAAATCCTATAGATGATGCTGTTGTTTTGGAAAAAGCTACAAATGCTTATAACAAAATTAAGGAAGGCACACCTTTTGAAGACCTCGCTGATTTAAGCGAAGATCCCGGTTCTGCTACAAATCCTGACGGATATATGTTTATTAACTCCGCAAATTTTGAAGAAGATTTAGCTATGATTTTACAGAGTCAGGGCTTGGTAATGGTTCCCGAATTTGAAAAAGGTACTGTTGCTCTTAAAAACGGCGAAGTTTCAGAACCAGTAAAGAGTGATTTCGGTTATCATATCATTAAAAGACTTGATATCAACGAAAACGAACAAATCTTTGAAGAACAAAGAACAATGGTTCAAAACATTGTAGACTATGAAAAGTATATGGACTTTGTTGAAGAAATAAAAGCTAAATATCCATTAAAAATCAAAAAACGAACACTTAAATCTTTAGATGAGTTGCTTTCATCAAAGCGTGAAACTGCAACAAAAGCAATGGAGCAGTTACAACAACAGGTTGCACAATAAAAGTTAAAGCAAAAGACTCTGTCATAAGGCAGAGTCTTTTTCGCCAAAATTAGAACATGATTTTCATGTAGCTTACAGGAGGATAGATATGGCAAAGAAAGAACATAAAACCTCTATCGGCGGGTCTGCCGTTATGGAGGGTGTTATGATGAGAGGTCCCGAAGCTGTTGCGGTTGCAGTCCGCAAGCCTGACGGGGAAATAACATTAGATGTTAAAAAGACTAAGTCTGTCAAAAAAAGAAACTGGATTTTAAAATTGCCTATTATAAGAGGATGTATAGGCTTTTTTGAGTCTATGGTTTTAAGTACAAAGGCACTCATGTTTTCAGCAGAATTTGTAGATGTTGAAGAGGAAGAGCCATCTAAATTCGATAAATGGTTAGAGGATAAACTTGGAGATAAGCTGAAAGATGTTGTAATTTATTTCTCAGTAATCCTTTCGCTTGTTTTGTCGGTCGGGATGTTTATATTACTTCCTACATGGCTTATAAGTATAGTAAGGACATTTATAACAGACAATCATGTAATCTTAACTGTTGCAGAGGGCGTACTTCGTATTGCTATCTTTTTAGGATACCTTGCATTAGTTTCTTTGATGCCCGATATTAAAAGAGTTTTCCAGTATCATGGCGCAGAGCACAAAACTATTGCCTGCTATGAGGCGGGGGAAGAGTTAACTATTGAAAACGCTAAAACAAAATGCCGTTTGCACCCAAGATGCGGAACAAGCTTTTTGCTTATTGTTATGGTTGTGAGCATTATTATTTTCTCATTTTTAAAGTGGGACAACATACTTATAAGAACAGTTACCAGACTTGCATTATTACCGGTTGTTGCGGGCGTTTCATACGAAATTATAAAGCTTGCGGGCAGATATGATAATTTTCTCACACGCATATTGAGCTATCCAGGTCTTCTTTTGCAGAAAATCACAACAAACGAGCCTGATGAAAAACAGTTGGAGGTTGCTATAGCTTCCATGAAAGCGGTTATCCCTGAAAACAAGGAAGAAGACAAATGGTAATAAAAGATGCGTACAAATTATGCACAGATGCTTTAGGTAAAACCGACGGACGCATTCTGTTTGAGGGCGTGACGAACTACACCTTTAAAGATGTTTTAACGCATGGCGAAAAGGAGACAGACATAGATTTTAACCCTTACATTAAAAGGGTTTTGGGCGGAGAACCTATTCAGTATGTGTTAGGGGAAACGGAGTTTATGTCACTTAAATTTAAAGTTACTCCTGCTGTCTTAATTCCCCGTCAGGACACAGAAACTTTAGTGGAGTGGGCTATCAAAAAGATAGATAAAAACGCACGCGTACTTGATTTGTGTACAGGCTCAGGGTGTATTGCGATTTCGGTCAAGAAATACACGCACGCTTTTGTAACTGCACTTGATATAAGCGAAGATGCACTTAAAATTGCAGAGCAAAATGCGTCACTAAATAATGCTGATATTACTTTTATAAAAGGGGACGCCCATACATTTGACGAGCTTGAAAATCTCGATTTTGTGCTTTCAAATCCGCCTTATATCGAAAGCGAAGTTGTGTCGGGGTTAGATAAAAAGGTCAAGGACTTTGAGCCTCGTATTGCGTTAGATGGTGGAAAAGACGGACTTGATTTTTATACAGATATTGCAAAAAACAGCCGAAAAATGTTGAAAAACGGCGGATTTTTAGCAGTAGAAATCGGCTATAATCAGGCGGAAGCTGTTTCTGATATTTTTAATAAGGTGTTTGGAAACAGTACGGTTTTAAAAGACTTATGCGGGAATAACAGGGTTGTATATTCAAAAAAGCAGGTGGATTGATGAAAAAAATTCTTGCATCATTTTTAATTGTATGCATGGGTGTGAGTACCTTTGTTTCTGCACATTGGGCAGACAGTTATTTAAATGAGCTTGCGGATAAAAAAATAATATTCGGTGATGAAAAGGGCTTCCGTGCGGATGACCCGTTGCTTCGGTGCGAGTTTGCAGCTATGCTTAACCGCGCCTTTTCTTTTTCTGTGAAAAAAGCGCCGACCATGATTGATATTGATGAGTCGGAATGGTATTATAATGATTTTTACACCCTTTGCGGTGCGGGAATTTTAGAGGGCGACAGTAGTGGATTTTTAAACCCTGAACACATAATTACCCGTGCAGAAGCGGCTGTTATGCTTGGAAGAGCTTTAAATGTTGACGATTTAAGCGGAGTTACATCAAATAATGAAGATATCCCGGACTGGTCCTACGGAAAGGTAGGGGCATTACTTGAAGTTGGGGTTCTAAAGGGTTATCCTGACGGAAAATTTTACGGAAATCACACCCTTTTAAGAGGCGAAGCGGCGTCTTTACTCTCAAATGCGATAAAGGTTTTAGGATATGATGAGGGAAACGGAACTAAAGAAAATCCGTATAAAATTTATACACCGCAACAGCTAAAAAATATAGAGCAGAATTTAAACGCTCACTACAAATTAGAGGCAGATATAGATTTTGGTAATCAGGCGTTTCCTGTCATAGGAGATTATGATAACGCATTTACGGGAACATTTGACGGAAATGGACACAGAATAGTGGTAAGATATGCGGAAAATGGAGTAAATGCTCTGTTTGCGCAAACTGATAAACAGGCAGTTGTTAAAAATATATATCTTGTATGTCCTTTAAATCGATTTTCTCTTGTGGGAGAAAATAGCGGACAGATTTTAAACTCAGCAAACACAAGCTTTGTTAAACAGGCTTATGACGATATTAGAAATTATGGCGGTATTGCCCAGATAAATTTTGGTAAAATCTCTGATTGCTATAGCACCTCTTCTGTTTATTCCAAAGAAAGAAACTATAAAACAGGCGGAATTACAGGAATAAATTACGGCGAAATTTCAAACACATTCCATACAGGAGATATAGGTGCATATTGTGGCGGTATTGCAGGCGAAAACCGCGGAGAAATTTCAAACAGCTACAGCGTAAACGGCAAGGTTGCTTATTCAAATACAGGAAGACAGTTTAATACATACAGCGGTAAAAATGTTGCAGCTTCTTTCTCCTCGGAAAATTTTGAAATATCGGGAGATACATTGACCTTAAAAGCGCTTAAGTTTTTTAAAAATGAAGATTTTATTTTCTTTTCCGGCGGAGACGGGTCAGCTCAAAATCCGTATCGTGTAAGCGACGGAAATCAGTTTTCAAACATATCGGAAAAGCCCGAAAGTTCATATCTTCAAATAAGTGACATTCATGTTTCTGATTTTGTAAAGTCGTTCAAAGGGACTTATGACGGAAATGGTTTTCTCATAAAAAGTTTAAGGATTATGCATGATTATGACGGAAAATCTGCAATGTTTATTGAAAACTATGGTGTGATAAAAAATGTTAATGTGTCAGACGGATATATTCATGGCGCAAACCAGTCAGCAGGTCTTGTGATTGATAACTATGGTACAGTTGAATTATGTGCCTTTTCGGGCGAAGTTGCAGGTACTGATGCTTCGGGACTCTGTTTCACAAACCATGAAAATGCACTTATCAGTCAATGTCTGTTTACGGGACGCGCGTCTGCTCAATACGGTGCAGCAGGAATTTGCGGAAATAACAATGGCGAAATTTTAAATGTCTATTCATCTGCTGATATTATGGGTAAATTCACAGGCGGACTTGTTTATAACAACTACGGGATTGTAAGCGACAGCTATTTTGGCGGTTCTGTGACAGGCGAGAGCGCCGGAATTGCTAACACAAATTCAGGAAGAATAAAGGACAGCTACAGTC
>JAFWXG010000167.1 GCA_017523005.1 Clostridia bacterium | reverse complement strand
CTGAACCATCAAGAGTTGCATATAATGTATATTTAGATGGCGAAAAAGTTGCTGATAATGTTGCTGTAAACTCCTATTCATTTACAGGTTTAACAGCAGGTACAGAATATGATGTTAAGGTTGTAGCAACCTTAGACGGAGAGGAAGCAACCGAAAGCATTTCTGCATTAACTGCATCCTTCTCAACTTCAAAGGTAGCAACTGCGACATTGTTAAGTGTTGATGATAAAACTGCAACAATTAAAGTAACAGGCAAATTTTCTCCGGCATCAAATTATGAATTTTCCAATTCTGTTGTAACAGCTAACGGCGTATCGGTAACATCTTCAATTACAGATGATGTTATAACTGTTTCAGGTTTAGCTCCTTCAACAAAATATGAATTGATTGTTTCGTTTGATGAAAATAAGAAAGGCGAAACAACAAAAGTTACAAGCACTGTTTCTGTAGAAGCTATTACATACGCTTCAACCCCGCAGGCTCCTGCACCTGAAGCTATTTACTATCCTTACTTAGAAGAAAAGGGTATTATTGAGCGTTTTGCAACAACAGCAAGAAACACATCCTTTGCGGGAGTTACTGATGCTATTGCTGCCAAGAAATGGGTTTGCTATACTGAAGATTCAGGTGGCGGTTCAATGTGGTTTGCAGGAAATTATTGGTATGGCGATCATAATGCTTTAACCAGAATTGACCAGGTAGTGATTGAAAATTACTATTTCCCGGCAACAGGTGAATATTATGTTCTTTCACGCGGTATAAACACAGCTGCTGCAGGCGCAAGATATTTAGAAATCAGTATTGATGGTACTAAAATTGCAGAAACAGGCGCAGCTGCACCTTATAAATTTGAAGGACAATTACCTTCTGGTGTATCTACTTTCCCAGAACTTATAACAGTTTCTGGTGGCAACCATACAATAATGTTAGAAGGTTGGCAGGGTTACCGTCTTGATGCGGTTGCATTTGTTCCGAAAGCTGAAGTTGATGAAGCAGGAGGAATAGATGAATTCGTTATTAACAACTTCTCAACAAAAGAAGCATTTGTAGCATTTGCAAATAGATATAAATCAGACAAGGTATTTGTAGGCGATGGTTCAGGTCTTACAACAAAAGAAATTCAGCAGGGTGTTGTAGAGGTAGTTATAGCACCGACAATTCAGGCAAAAGACCTTGAAGTGAGCTACAACTTGTACTTAAATGATAATTTGATTGCTACACTTGGCAAAGATGAAAGAGTTTATACTATAGATTCAGGTATTATTGAAGGTAAAAACGAACTTAAAGTAGAAGCAGTTGTTGGTACTACAGTTAACTCATTTGATACAACAATATTCCAGCTTAACGAAGTTCTTGCGTCTGCTAATGTTTCAGTTGACGGAGCAGGAAATGTTACATCAGCACAGATTAACTTATCAGCACCTGCATATATGACAGTTCCATCAACTACAGTTCGTGTTTTGATGGTTACATATCTTAATAACCGTATGACAAAAACACATTATACAACAGAAACATTATCTGCTACTGATGTATATACATCTCCAACATACACCTTCTCAACTCCTACAAAATTACTTCAGCCAGGTGATGTTGTTGACCCAACTGTTCTTTCAGCAAAATTCTTTGTATTAGATAGTAACTTTGTACCAATTCCGCTTACATACTAATTTAAAGATAAATACTAAGCACCGCAGTTTAAACTGTGGTGCTTTTAACTAAGAAAAATTAAGGAGAATTCTATGGACAACAAAAAATTAGCATCAGCTTTTTCAAAAAAGATATTTAAATGTCATTTGATCATGCTTTTAGTTTCTGCAATTTTTACATTCTTTTTTGGTGGTTTTCTGCATATCGAAAAGCCTGTAAATGGTTATATTTTTTCAGGATTTGTTGTTGTAGGATACATTTTTTTACTTTATTCCGAATGTTTAATAGAGGCGAGAAAGAATTTTTATAATGTTAACGGAGACAGGACAAAGATAGACTACTGGCTTGGCTTAAAATCAGGACTCAAAGCACATACAATATCACTTATATATTTGGTGGCTTTAATGGCATTTTACTATGCGTATAAGTGGTTTACAGTATCTATATGGTTTGATAATGTGTCAATATATGTTTATATGAATGTGATTTTTAGATTTTGGTTTTTGCCATTTTTAAGTTTCTTTCCAAACTCTGATAATATTTATTTGT
>JAFWXG010000166.1 GCA_017523005.1 Clostridia bacterium | reverse complement strand
ATCTGCGACAGATGCGTTTCCTGTCCTACCAAAATTACAAGCTTTTTGGCACGGGTTACTGCGGTATACAAAAGATTTCTTGACTGCAACATATTGTTGGAGCTGAATACAGGCATTATAATAATAGGAAATTCACTGCCCTGACTTTTGTGTACGGTTGTAGCAAAAGCAGGTTCTAATTCCATAAGTGACGCAAAGTTATATGTTACTTTTTTATCTTCATCAAAAGTTATAATCATTTCTTCTGCTACATTATCAATAGATTCGATAACGCCCATATCTCCGTTAAACAAGCCTTGTCCTTCGGGACTGAATGTGTCATCGCTTTCCCAAGGGATATCATAATTGTTTTTGATTTGCATTACCTTGTCGCCCTCACGGTAGAGATATTCTCCGAATTTCTTTTCGCGTTTATTTTCTGCGGGCGGATTTAATGCGTTTTGTAAAGCTGAATTTAATACATTAACACCTACTGCATTTTTTCGCATAGGGGTTAATACTTGAATATCAGAATACGGATTTACACCGTATGCTCTCGGCAGACGGATTGTGCAAAGTTCTATGATTGTTTCAATAATTTTTTCGGGAGAATTTCTGTTTAACATAAAGAAATCCTTGTCTTTTTGGTTTAAAACAGGGAATTGACCGCTGTTAATTCTGTGTGCGTTCATAACAATCATACTTTTTCTCGCCTGGCGAAAAATTTCGGTCAGACGCACAGTATAAACGCCCTCGCTTTTTATAATATCACGCAAAACATTACCAGCACCAACAGAGGGTAACTGGTCTGCATCGCCCACCATAATAAGAGAAGTGCCGTTAGGTATTGCTTTTAAGAGAGAATGGCAAAGCAGAATGTCAACCATAGACATTTCGTCAACAATAATTGCATCTGCTTCTAATGGGTTTGCCTCGTTGCGTGCAAATTTTGTGCGATGTTCTTCCTTTGAAAATTCTGCTTCTAACAGCCTGTGCAGAGTTTTTGCCTCTCTGTTTGTAACCTCTGTCATTCGTTTTGCGGCACGGCCTGTTGGGGCTGTAAGCAACACAGTTTTTCCTTCAGCCTCCATGGCGTGAATTATTGTGTTGATAACAGTTGTTTTACCTGTGCCGGGACCTCCGGTAATTACAATTACAGGTGTGGTCATGGCGGTAATTGCAGCATGAAGCTGATTTTCTTCAAGCTCTATTCCAATACGGGATGAAATTCTGTTTATGTTATCAAGCAGTTTTTGAGTTACAGGTTTTGGCGGAATGCTGTTAAGCTCGCGCAGTCTATAGGCAACTCCTGTTTCTGCCATGTGCATTCCTGCTAAAAACACTGCTTCAAATGTGTCATATTCTTCGCATACCAGATAGTGATGAAGTGCTAATTCGCCTATTGCAATATCTACAGATTCTCCGTCGCTTTCGGTTAATTGCATAACCTTTGAAATGAGCGAAAAACGGGGCAAAAATGTATGGCCGTTAGACGCACTTTCCTGAAGTATATAAATGATAGCGGCTTTTACGCGCTCGGGGTTGTCGGGATTTATTCCTAATTGTTGTGCAATCTTGTCTGCGGTTTTAAAGCCGATGCCTTGAATTTCGCGTGCTAAAATATAGGGGTTGTCCTGAATTTTATCAATCGCACTGCTGCCGAATTGTTTGTAAATTCTACCCGCATAGATAGGGGAAATGTTGTTTTTCTGCAGAAACATAATAATATTTCTTACACCAAACTGCGACTGATAGGTGTTGCTGATTTCCATAGCCTTTTTAACAGAAATACCTTTAATTTCAGCAAGTCTTTCGGGGTTGTTTTCTATTATGTCAAGCGAGTCTTCTGCAAACATTTCAACTATTTTTTGTGCTGTTGCAGGACCTATTCCTTTAATCATGCCTGACGCTAAATATTTATAAATTGCGTCTAAAGAATTTGGAGGAGCTTTTGAAAATGCAACCACATTAAGCTGTGTTCCGTAGGTAGGGTGGTTTTGGTATTCGCCCTCTACTTCAATCATTTCTCCGGGCGCTAAAAAAGGCATATAACCTACAACTGTAACTAAAACATCTTGTACATTCAAGTCGCAAACGCAATAGCCGTTCTCGTCATTTCTGTAGATAATTTCTTCAACTGTACCCGATAAATGTTCCATAGCTTCTCCTTTCTTAAAGTAAGCACACTGTCGGGAACTCCCGACAGTGTATTCAAATTCTTGTTTTTAAAGCGTCATCTATAACAGAGCGGGATACAAAATCTGCATATAAGAACTCGTTCTCAAGAGATTTTGTGTTATCGTCGTCTGCTTTTATTACAATCATGGGTAAATTAAGACGGCTGAGTGTCTTAAGCGATAAGTATACATCGCCCGCGTCTTTATCCATTGGATATATTATGAACGCAGGAGTTGAGCATTTTATAAGCAGTCCGATGAGTGCTGAAGCCATTTGTACAACACCCCATATTGCAAATATGTATACTAAAATTTCAAACATATTTTACCACCTCGGTAAAGTATATGCGGCGGCGTTAAAAAATGTTAAGAGTGAAGTAATTTGTATACAGCGTTTTTTTGTAAATTATAGAAACAAGCAGTTTCTTTAGCAGCATCTTTTTTGCTCATGCCTTTTTTAATGTATTCATTAGCTTTTTTAATAATCATTTCCTCGGAAATAGCTTGTCTTTCATCTTCTGTTTGGGTAAAACCCTCTATAACAAGCACAAATTCGCCTTTGGGTTGATTTTCTGTGAAGTGGGCGAGTGCACCTTCCAAATCGGTACGCAAAATGTCTTCGTGAATTTTGGTAATTTCACGCACAACTGCAACTTTTCTGTTTCCCAACACCGAAAGCATATCCTTTAAGGTGTTTATAAGCTTGTGGGGTGCTTCGTAAAAAATAAGAGTGTGGGGAAGAGCTCTTACGCTTTCTAAGTGGTCTTTACGGGAATTTTTAGTTGTTGACAAGAAACCCTCAAACGAAAATCTGCCTGTGGGAAGTCCTGATACTATAAGTGCCTGAACAAAGGCACAAGGCCCAGGTATTGGAATAACTTTAATATCTTCTTCACTGCATTGACGCACCAAGTCTTCACCAGGGTCGGAAATTGCGGGCGTGCCTGCATCTGTTACTAATGCACAAGTCTCTCCATTCTTTATTTTTTCTATTATAATTTCTCCACGCTCTAATTTATTGTGCTCATAATAGCTTATCAAAGGCTTTTTAATGCCGAAATGATTTAAAAGTTTAAGGGTGTGGCGGGTATCCTCCGCTGCGACAAAATCCGACAGCTCTAAAACTTCAAGAGCTCTTTTTGAGATGTCTGACAGATTTCCTATGGGAGTTGCAACTAAATATAATACACCGTTCATTTTTTCTCCTCTTTCTGCTTTTCGTATAATGTTTTGCAGTTAGTTGTATAATTTCCGTCTTCGTCGTAGACGGTTAAAGGGGTAAGCCATTTTAAACCTTGTCCGCCATTCTTTACTCCCTCAATCAGGACAAGACATGGCGGTTCATTATTTCTCGGATACACAAGCTGAATTCTTTTAGGTTCAATATTGTTTGCTTTCATCAAATAGCAAATCTCAGAAAGGCGTTCAGGTTTATGTACAAGAGCAAGTTTCCCTTTTGAAATAAGTAACTTTGATGACCGCCTAATAATATCTTCTAATGTGCATAAAATCTCGTGCCGTGCTATAGACAAAGCACTTTCGGGATTTTTAAGACCGCTTCCTACTGGTTTGTAAGGCGGGTTGCAGGTTATATATGAAAATGAACAGGGGGAGAATAAGGATAAATCGTTAATATCTCCCTCTACTACATTTATTTTATCTTGTAAGTTGTTAAACATAACATTTTTTCGGGCAAGCGAGGCACAAACGGATTGAACTTCAAGAGCAGTATAGCTTGAGAAATTTGCTTTTGCGCTTATCAAGATAGGTATAATTCCGTTTCCTGTGCCGATATCTAATAATTTGTCTTTAGGCTTAGGATTTACAAAATTTGCGAGCAGAACTGCGTCTGTGCCGAAGCAAAACAAATCTGGGTCTTGCCAGAGCTTTAAACCGCCAACCTGTAAATCGTCTAATCTTTCACTTGCCATAAATCCTCCGTTTAAGAAAAAGGCGGCGATATTTTTCGCCGCCAATCCTTTTTGTTTTTAGTTTGTAATTATGCTTCCTGAGGAGCAGAAACAGGACAAACACCTGCACATGCACCACAGCCTAAGCATTCATCAGCATTGATTTCATACTTGCCGTCACCTTCAGAAATGCAGGAAACTGGGCATTCAGCTGCGCAAGCACCGCAGTTGATGCAATCATCGTTAATAATATATGCCATTGGTAGCACCTCCTATCGTGATTTTTGTTAATCCAAAGACAATAACGATTGCTTTTGTCTTATTATAGCATAGATTTTTTAAATTGCAAATACTTTTTTAAAAAATTATTCTTCCAATTCTTTTAATTCTTTCAATTCGCTTTCATCGATATGAACATGAGCCGACTTTAACACCTTTACTTCATCTGCATGAACCAGATGAGAAACACCTTCGGCATCGCTTTCGTAGTGTACTTTTAATAGACCGCGGAGAAGGTTTACCTCAACAACTCTGCCTTTTCCCTCTGAAGTTTTAACCAAAGAACCTACTGACGGAGTGTTTTTCAATAAATCTTCATAAGCGTCCTGCTCATATTTTAAACAACACATAAGACGAGAACAGTTTCCTGAAATCTTTGTTGGATTTAATGACAGGTTTTGTTCTTTTGCCATTTTAATTGATACGGGCTCAAAGTTTCCAAGGTGTGAAGCACAGCAAAGCTTTCTTCCGCAAATTCCAAGTCCGCCTAAAAGTTTTGCTTCGTCGCGAACACCAATCTGGCGGAGTTCAATTCTTGTGCGGAATACTGCCGCTAAGTCCTTAACCAAATCTCTAAAATCAACTCTGCCGTCTGCGGTAAAGTAGAAGAGAATTTTGTTCTGGTCAAAGGTATATTCAACTTCAACAAGCTTCATGTCAAGATTATGGCTTTCAATTTTCTCCTGACAAATCTTAAATGCTTCTTTTTCACGCTCGATATTGTCTTCAGCCTGACGGATATCCTGAGCAGTTGCAATTCTTAACACAGGCTTTAAAGGGGAAACAACGCTTGTGTCTTCAACCATTTTGTTACCAATAGTAACATCCCCGATTTCAACACCTCTTGCAGTTTCTACAATTACTTTCATTCCTGCATCTATTTTGTTTTTGCCGGGCGAAAAGTAGTATACTTTGCTCGACTTTTTAAATCTAACTCCTATTATTTCAGTCATGTAAATCCTCCCATGTTTCTAAAAGAAAGTTTAAGACCGCACTCTCAAATCCTGCAGAGTTGCGAATAGCTTTGGTAAGCTCAACAAACCTGTCAGATGCTTGCTGAATTTTTTGTGCAGACCAAACCTTCGATATTTCTGTGATTTCTGTTAAAAGGTCTGTATTTATAATATTTTTAAGTGAAAGCTTTACAAAAAGCATATCTCTAAATATCGCAAGAATATATGCTGAAAGCTCTGTAAATTCGTCGTTGTGTTCCTTAAGATAACCTGTGAAATTAAACAAAACAGACTTTTCGTTACCGCTTAATGCGTCAATAAAAATACATAATCTTTTTCTTGTTGAAAATGCCCCGTCTTTGGTTATAAGCTCTTCTGCTAATTGGGGATTGCCCTGAGAAAATGCGGCACAAAATCCTGCAATTTTTCTTTTTTCGGGGTATTTTTGTTCAAGATATTCAGTTATTTCGCTCGTTTCGGGCGGGTTTAATTTGTATTTGTGTGTAATTCGTGACAAAACGGTAGGAAGTAAATCCTCCTCCTTTTTAGCACAAAGAATAATTCTGCCGTAAACGGGAGGTTCTTCTATTACCTTAAGCAAGGCGTTTTGCGCGGCAGGGGTTAATGCAGATGCGTCTTCAAAGATATAAATTTTTTCTTTGCCGTACATTGGTCTTATATACATAGAAGAAACCATATCTCTTACTTCTTCAACACCAAAACTCTGCTTGTTTTTTTTCTTCTCTACAATAATCTTGTCAGGATGGCTTCTTGCAATAAGCTTTTTGCAGGAAGGACATGTCCCGCACATATCATCTGTATTTTTTTCACAGAGCAAAGCATTAGCAGTTGCATTTGCGAGCAAAGCAGAAGTGCCATTTTCTCCTGTGAACAAAATTGCATGACGCAAGGTTTTGTTTGAAATATTTTGCTTTAAGCTTAATATAATATCTTTCTGCCATTTAATTTGTTTAAAATTCACAACATACCTCCATACTAATGGTATGATACCTTATTATATAAAAAAAAGACAGGTTTGTCAAGTTTTTTGGGCATACAAAAAAGGCGGTAAAAACCGCCCTTTCTGGTAAGATTAGCAACCGCAACCGCAATCGTTGCCGCCGAATATTGAGTTATTGCCAAACAATAACAATACAATAATTACAATAATGACAACCCAAATCCAGGAGATGTCGTTGTTGTTACAGCAGTCGTTCATATTTTATCCTCCTCTTAACAACCTTCGCAGCAATCATCATTACCGCATTTTCCACACCAGAACAAGAGTAAGAACAAAATGATGAACCATAAAACTGTGTCTTTACCAAATGAATCAAAAATAGCCATAAATGAATTCCTCCCTT
>JAFWXG010000165.1 GCA_017523005.1 Clostridia bacterium | reverse complement strand
CTGCGTGAGCTTTCGTGATTTCTTTCTGCATCGAGCAAAGCAAGCCATGTAGCATAATCAACTTCTCCTGTTACGGGAACACCCATTCTTCTTTGAACTGCCTGAACTCCCATTCTTGTTCTCTGCCCGAATGTACCTGTCTGTGCGATTGTCGGAATTTCAGGATAAAAGTTTTTAAGTTCATTTAATTTTTGCTGTAAATCCCTTATGTTTTCTCCAGTATTTGCAAGCTTCATCGGCATAAACTGTTCTACGCTGTCTGCATCCAAAAACGATTGTTCATCTCCTAAAATTCCTATATAAGCTCTGTACAAATCGTCCCATGTATTAAAATCTACCATTCCCGTTTGGGGCAGATTAAACTGCTTTTGAAATTGAATAACGCTGTTTTCGGTGTTTTGCCCGAACACTCCGTCTATCGCAACAGAAGGTATTGTTTCATAAAATGCCGAGATATATGACAGCCAATACTGGATAATTCTTACCCCTTCGCCCGTATCCCCCTCTTTATAGCTTAAAACCCTTTGGGGTTCTGCCTGAACTGTCGTATTTACAGGCGAATATTTGGGGAAATCAGAAAGTCTTATTCCCTCTGAATCAAGTTCTGTAAGCTCGGTAATACCAACATACAAATAAACAAGTTTATATCCTGTCTGCTTACCTATAATGCCGTCAGGTGTAAGCTGAAAAATTTCCTGAAATTTTCTTACCGCCGTTTCCATTTCTTCATCAAACACTCCGTCTACGGGGTATATTTTTGGAATTGCGGGATAATTGTCCGAAATTCTGTTTAAAAGTATTTGAGCATTATAAACATAGGGTCCAGAATCCCCGAGTCTTAATGGTGTCGCGTTTTCATCAAGAGGTCTAAGCTCTCCTACAGGCGCATTAAACACAATCTCAATATCATCTCCAAAATAATATTGCAAAATTTCAAAGGCAGTGTAACCTTGTTCTGCAAGGTCGACAGTTCCCCATTGTGAAAGTCCCTCACAGGTTACTGTTGTGCCGTTGCAAAACCTTGTGGAAAGCGGTTCTACATTCCCGATTCTTCTGACATAATTATTAAAAATTTCATCAACCAAATTTGAAATATTTTCAAAAATATTTCTGCCCTGAACATAAGTCTGGTCAATGGACGGCGAGTTTGTAATATCAAAATTATAGCCTTGCGCCCTATAAAACTGCAGATAAATTCTGTTTAACGCAAATGAAATTATTGAATAAATATTTGCAACCAGTGCCGCCTCAGGCCATGTAGGATAAATCTCGCTTGACGCCACATTTTTCACATAATCAGGAAAAGACACAGTTACATTCTGTGCGTTTGATTCAGGGCGTCCTAAATGCACAACTATAAATTCAGGTACTACAATAGTATTTTCAGATGTCTGACTGATTTTAAACATATTTTCCCCTTTCTCTCATAAATTCTGAGGCAGTAAATCATATTCAATGGTTCCGCCTCCGCCATTTTCGGGAAGTGGTAACATCTGTACGGGCTGGAGAGTGGTTTCCCCCGCAAAAATCTGTACATTTCTTATTATTATTGTAAAATACCCCTCTTTGGCAAGTGTTATATCTACCGCGGTATAAGGCGTTGCATCGCCCGGATTTCCGGGTTGTTCCGACTCTTCTCTTGGCGGTGCATTTATTTCAATTTTTTCTGTAAAACCATTTTCATCGGTGTAAAGAGTCTTACCGCTCGACAGCTCTACCCTTACATCCTGTACCCCATAGCTTTCACGACTTAAATAGGTCTGAACAACCAGATAGCCTGTTGCCATATACATCTATCCTCTCTTTTTATAATTTCTCTTTTTATTTTATAAAAACAATTCTAAAAAAATGACTGTTTTTATTTACAAAAGTAATTTTTCGTGATATAATTTTTATAAAGAAAACAAAAAGGAAAGAGGAGATTTATATGTTAAAAGGAATTCCGAATTTATTACCCCCTGATTTACTTAAAATCTTAATGGAAATGGGTCATGGAGATGAAATCGTTATCTCTGACGGCAACTTCCCCGCAGCATCAATGGGCAAAAGAGTTGTTCGTTTAGACGGTCATGGCGGTTGCGAAGTTTTAGAAGCTATTTTAAAATTACTCCCGCTTGACACTTATGCAAAACCAGTTTATTTGATGGAAAAGGTTAAAGGCGACACAGTTGAAACTCCTATCTGGGACGAATACAAAGCATTACTTGCACCACACACAAAAGAAGAACCTGAATTTTTAGAGCGTTTTGAGTTCTATGAACGCGCAAAAGAAGCTTACGCTGTTGTTTATACAGGCGAAAGTGCACTTTATGCTAACCTTATTTTGAAAAAAGGAGTACTTTAATATGTTGAATTTATGTCTTGCAAAGCGAGGCGGCGGAAAAACAACATATTGCTTAAATCAATTAGACGCGGCTTTTCATTCTGATAAAAAAGCCGCGTTTTTGATACCCGAACAGCTTTCTCTATCCACAGAAGAGAAGGTTATCAAAAAAATTGGTTATGTAGGCAACAATATAGAAGTGTTCAGCTTTAACCGTCTTTTTAGGAAACTGTACGCAAAGTCAAGTCTTCCTAAGCGCACCTATTTAGACGAGGTAGGCAAAACCATGCTCATTCATCGAATTACCGAGAGTGAGCCTGATAATTTTACCCTTTTTAAAGGAAATTCAGGCGTTGCAAAAGGCTTATTGTCTGTAATAACAGAATTCAAACGGCATTTTGCATCTGCTTCAGATTTGGAAAAGACATCATCACTTTTTGAAAGCGGTCTTTCCAAAAAGAAATTTCAGGAATTTTCTTCTCTTTTATCCCTTTATAACAAGGCATTAGATGACAACAATGCCGACAGCACAGATAACTTGTCTATTTTGCCTGATTTAATTGAAGACAGTAAGTATTTAGATGGTTTTACATTTTACATAGATGGTTTTGACGGCTTTACCCCGCAGGAAACAAAAGTTATTACAACTCTTGCAAAACGCCTTGATGTCTATGTAACTCTTAACTTTGAAAAAGACCGCGAGACGCTTTATGCTCCCGTTTTATATACAATTAACCAGCTTAAAGATGCGTGTAAAAAAGAAAATATTGATTTTAAGGAAATTGTTTTGCCTGATGCTTCTCAAAACATTTCCCCCGCACTTAAGCATTTAAAGGAAAACTACGGAAAATACCATTCTGAACCATTTAGTGAAATTCCTAATAATTTACATATTGTATCAGTACAATCTCCCTATGCAGAGGCAGATGCTTGTGCAAGACGCATTTTAAAGCTTTTAAAACAAGGAATTCGTCAAAAGGAGATAACTGTTTGTGTGCCTGACTTAGAAGGTTATCTGCCAATACTTCAAAAATCATTTTCATCGCACGGATTAACCTTGTTTGCAGATACAAAAATTCCTGTACTTACGAGTTCTCTACCCCGTCTGCTTTTAGGGTTATGCGACATATTTATTCAAAACTTCAGCAAAGCATCGGTTTTCTCATTTTTAAAAAACGAATATATTTCTATCCCCAAAAAAGATATCGACCTTTTGGAATTTTATGTATCGGAAACCGGAATATCTTCTGCATCTGCCTGGAAAAAGGAATGGACTTCAGGACCTGATAAGAGCTATGATTTATCTTATTTAAACAAAATAAGACAATCAGTTTTAGACCTTGTTATGCCGTTCAGGGAAAAGACCAAAGGCAAAACACCTTGTGTGAATTTCCATAAAGAATTTTTAAACTTTATGGCAGAAAACAAAATTGATGAAAAAATAAACAAAAAGTTAGAAACCCTTTCAAGCGACGAAGCACAAACAGAGATTGGTGTTTTTAACTCTGTTATTCATGTTTTGGAACAGCTGTCTGTTACATTTTCAGACACCACCCTTACTCTTGAAAAGATTAGAGGACTTATGTTCGCAGGGCTTTCGTGCTGTACTGTTGGACGCATTCCGCCAACCCTTGACCACATTACTGTAACAACAGCTGAGCGTTGTCATAATCAGCACTCATCTGCACTTTTTATCCTGGGTGTAACAGAAGGCTCGTTTCCGCAAAATGTCGGTGGCAGCGGAATGATAACAGACACAGAACGCGAAATTCTTGCACAAAACGGGATTTGCCTTTCTTCTACCAACAGACAAAAGGCTTTGTATTCTCCCTTTTCGGTATATATGACACTTACTATGCCCAAAACTTTACTCTATCTTTCATACCCCGTAGAGAATAAAAACGGCGAGGGTGTTGTTCCTGCGTCTGTAATAAGTGACCTAAAAAGAATGTTTCCGTTGCTTAAAGAAACTGTAGAGCTTTCCCCAAGCGACCAAAGTGTTATTACCACACCCAAAGCCACACTTCCCTATTTCTTAAAGCGCGCAGACGGCAACACTATATGGGAACAGGTTTACGGCTGGTACTTAAATAATGACATCTGGAAAGACAAGGTAGAAAACTATCTTTCTGCGAAAAAATATACACTGTCCTGGAATTTATCAGAAAAAACCTCTGAGGCGTTATGGACAAAAACCTTAATCTCTTCTGTATCAAGATTAGAAAAGTACGCATCTTGTCCTTTATCTTTCCTTTTAACTTACGGACTTAAACTCAATGAGAAAAAAGAACACGAATTTACTCCTCCCGAAGCAGGAGAAATGATGCATTCCGTAATGGAGAGATTTGTAAAGGATATGATCGAAAATAAAGGCGACTGGAACAGTCTTACCTTTATAAAAACAAAGGAAAAAACCTTGTCCTTATGTGAAGATGTAATTTTAGAACAGACATCAAGATTTCCGTCTGTAACAAACCGCTATTCGTTTCTGCTTAACAGACTCAAAAACAGTACAGTAAGTGCTATGTGGGCGGTTGTACATCATATCCAGTCAGGAATATTTAAGCCTGTTTCAGCGGAATTTGAATTTAAAGGAGAAAATTCTCCCGTATTTACTACAGACAACGGTAACACTGTTATCTTAACAGGGAAAATTGACCGAATTGACGCCTCCCCCGACGGATACAGAATTATTGATTATAAGTCGGGGAACAAAGACTTAAAGCTCTCTTCTGTTATGGCAGGAAGAAGTCTGCAGTTACCTGTTTACAGCTATGCCTTAAAGGACAAACTTGGAAATCCAAAGGGTATGTTTTATTTAACAGTTGACTCCGCTTTGGTTGAGCGTACGGCGGTATCAGACGAATTTACACCCGATGACAAGCTTTTGCGTGAGTATAAACTTACAGGCTATTCTGTAGGAGAAACCCAAGACCTTTTAAATATGGATTTAACTATGTCAGGATATTCTACAGTTCTCTCTGCAAGGAGTAATAAGGAGGGCAAAGTTTCATCTGCCCGCCTGCTGTCCGACAACGAATATCAAAAACTGGAAGACATGGCAATAAAGAAGGTAAAGCAGTTTGCAGACGAGATTTTAGATGGCGAATATGTAATCACTCCCCTTGTTACCGATACTCATTCGGCTTGTGATTACTGCAAATTCCGTTCTGTTTGCAGATTTGACGAAAACTATTGCTCTATGCAAAGAGATAAAGATATCACAGACGACGAATTATTAGGCAGAAAGGGGGACAATATGTAATGGCTGAAATTAAATGGACCGACCAGCAATTAAAAGCAATTACCCACAGGGGTAGTTCTATGATAGTATCTGCAGCGGCTGGCTCTGGTAAAACTGCCGTTTTGGTCGAGCGCGTTATTCGTCTTATGGACGAAACAGACATTGACAAAATGCTTGTTGTAACCTTTACAAATGCTGCCGCAGCTAACATGAAACAAGGTATTCATAAAGCAATTTTAAAGCGTCTGGAAAATCCCGCGTCTGACGAAGAAATCGTTCACTATACACGCCAGCTGTCCCTTTTAAACAATGCAAACATCACAACTCTTCACTCATTCTGCTCGAAGTTCGTGCGTGAGCATTTTGATGCTTTAAACCTTTCCCCGTCAATAAAATTAGGGGATGTTACCCAACTTAAGCTTATGCTTACCGAATCTATCGAAGAAGTGATTTCGGATAGCTTCGAAAGTAAAGATAAGGATTTTATAACTTTTGCATCACAGGTTGTAAACAAAACAAATGATACTGTAATTTCTGAAATACTTCTTGACCTTTATAACTTTCTTATGGCTTTGCCTGACCCTGTTGCTTGGGTTAAAAGAGTAAAGAAAATATATGAAAAACAAGATGTTAAAGCACTTCAGGGCGGAACAGGGATATTAAAAAAGCTTAATGTACACATAAAAGAGTTAAGGGAAAGTGCACGAAAATCGGTAAAGCTTGCATCTAAAAAGCCTGAATACAGTTATATTTTAGACAACTTCCAAAAAGATTTGGAATTTGCCGAAAATCTCTTTAAGGTAAAAAGAAACTTTGCAAAATTAGAAGATGAGTTCTTAAACAAGCCAAAGGCTTACAAAATTGAAAAGAAAGATGTGCCTGAGGAAGTTTCGGATTTCCTTTTTAAACTTCACGCACCATACAAAGAACAATTAAAAAAGATTTCAGATATATTGTCCCTTTTAAACAGCATGGGTTTGCGTGAATTTTTAGATCTCCAGACAGTTCAGGCACGGGCTATCTGTGACCTTATTATTAAGGTTATTGATGTTTATACTGCTAAAAAGCGTGAAAAAGACTTGCTTGACTTTAACGATTTAGAGCATTTGTCCATTAAATTATTGTATGACGGCGAAAAACCAACCGACCTTGCAAAAGAATTGTCCAATAGCTTCCATTCAATAGTTGTCGACGAATATCAGGACATAAACCCTGTACAAGAGGCAATAATTACTGCCCTTTCAAAAGATAAAACCAATCTCTTTATGGTTGGCGACATCAAGCAGGGTATTTACGGATTTCGTAACACAGCTCCTGAACTTTTTACAGACAAGGTTGAAGCATATTCAAACCATGACGGCGGAGAATGTGTATATCTTTCTGACAACTTCAGAAGTCGTGAGAGTGTACTTTCATTTGCAAATCTTCTGTTTAAACAGCTTATGAGCTTAGAAACGGGCGGTTCACCTTACACAGATACAGAAGCACTGCACGCAAAGGGAACATTCCCCCAAACAGACGAGGTTACAGAAGTTTATGTTCTTCAGGATGAACTTTATAAAAAATCAACAGTTGAGGGAGAAGCACTTTTTGTTGCAAGCAAAATTCACGAACTTATAGATAATGAATTTTTAATTACTGATAAATCAGGAAACTTACGCCCCGCAACATACGGAGATATCGCGATTTTAAGCAGAGGCGTCAAAAATATGGCTAACGAGTTCTGCTCGGTTTTGTCCTCTTGCGGAATACCTGTTTACTCTGACGCACTCACAAATGACTTTTTAAATACTATGGAAATTGAAAGTCTGCTTGCATTTTTAAAAGCTTTTGACAACCCTATGCAGGATATTTTCCTGCTGTCGGCATTTACATCCCCCATTTTTGGCACTCCCGACTACGATTTAATAGTAAGACTACGCCTTAAAAATAAAAATGTACCATTATATATAGCTATGCAAAATGTAACGGAAACCGATGAAGATTACCCAAAAATTTCAAGATTTTTAGAGTTTATTTCGTACTGGCAGAATTTAGCGGTAAGTCTTTCAGCATCCGAACTTCTTACAAAATTCCTAAACGAAACAGACTTTGAGGGGTACATGGAAGCATTAGAGGGCGGAGACACAAGAATTTCAAACATAAGATATTTAGAAACTCTTGCATCGTCAGCATATCCCGGTTCTGAAACGGGAAGTCTTTATATGTTTTTAAACTATTTAGAAAAACATTCTTCGGGCAAAACGGGTCTTTCAAGTCCTAAAACCCTTCCCGAAAACACAAACATGGTTCAGCTTTTGACTATTCATCAAAGTAAAGGCTTAGAGTATCCAATCGTATTTTTAGTACAGACAGGTAAAAACTTCAATAAGTCTGCACACGACTCAATTTTAAGATATCACAGAAATGTAGGCTTTAGTCTTGATTTTCGCGATGCAACACAAAATCTTCAAATAAAATCACCCGTGACAGACATTATTAAGCAAATTAAGACCGAAGAAGAAATGTCGGAAGAACTTCGTATATTGTATGTAGCGCTTACCCGTCCCAAGGATAAGCTTATTATAACGGGTTACACAAAAACTCCTGAAAAACTTAAAGAATACGCTGATTTGGCAAGAAACATTGTAGATATTCCGTTGTCACCCAAAACAATACTTTCTGCAAAAAGCTATCTGCACTGGATACTTTATGCGTTGAACAGAAAAGACATTTTACCGCACAGCGAAATTAAACTACAATATATAAATAAGATTATCTCGCCCGAAGTTAAGCTTAAAGAACAGGAAATCTTATGTGCAAAAGAACCATCAGAAAAGCTATGCGAACGATTCAGCTACTCTTATCCGCACAAAGCTGAAACCGAGCTTTATTCAAAGGTAAGCGTAACCGAGCTTAAAAGACTTGTTGAGGATACAGACGAAAACTCGCACAGGATATACCATTCCCGCTCTTCAAAAGTTTCATTCCGGCACGAAGAAACTGCCAAAGCCCTCGGCACACTTACCCATTATGTTTTAGAAAATATCGATTTTAAGAATGATACTGCAGAAGAAACATTAAACCGAATGATTTTTGAAGGAAAGCTTACGGAAGAAGAAAAAAATCAAATTGACATAGACGGCCTTAAGTGGTTTTTATCTTCCCCGCTTTGTGAAAGATTGAAAAAGGCAGAAAAGATTTATAAAGAACTATCCTTTAACATCTTAACAGACGCATCGGTGTTAAACAAAGATTGTGTGAATTCTTCAGTTCAGCTACAGGGGACTATCGACTGTCTTGCAGACTTTGGAGATAAAATGGTTTTAATAGATTTTAAAACCGACAACATCAAAGAGCAGGAAGTTGAAGAAAGAAGTAAGCAATATGCTCTTCAGCTTGAATACTACAAACAAGGTGTCAAAAAGATGTTTAAGGACAAACCTGTGGAATGTTACCTTGTGTTCCTAACCCCAAAAACCAATATAAAGCTTTTCTAAAAGAACGGTGCTTTGCACTGTTCTTTTTTTATGTATTTATTATATAGAAGAAACTCGGTACAAACCATGTTTTTATGTAAACTAAATATGAACTTAATGTGAATTTTTGACATTTCCCACGATTTTTCAAAAAAATATTTATATTAAATTATTACAAAAATATTACCCTGAAATTTGCAGTTTTTTTAATTTTTTTGGAATTTTTTGCCTGTCTACATATCGTGCTTTTTGGGATTTGCCCCCACTATTTGTTGTAGAATATCACAAAATTAG
>JAFWXG010000164.1 GCA_017523005.1 Clostridia bacterium | reverse complement strand
CGGTGCTGTCTGTGCAATATTCTTCATTTAAAGAAGAAACAATATCTTCGATTTCGGCTCTGTCAAGCTCTATCAAGGGCCTCACAATGTTATCTCTGACAGGAATAATTCCTGTTAATCCTTTACAACCCGTACCTCTTACAAGGTGTTGAAGTACAGTTTCAGCCAAATCATTTTTATGATGTGCCGTAGCAATATAATTATACTCGTTAAGAGAATAAAAAAATTCGTATCTTAAAATTCTGCCTGCAGTTTCAACGCTTATTTTGTTATCAAGAGCATACTTTGTAACATCAGGTTTTGAAATAAAAATCGGAATATTTAATTTTTTTGCAAATTCCACGCAAAATTTTTCGTCATTGTCTGCTGTTTTGCGAATACCGTGATTAACATGCGCAAGCGCTATATTATAACCTAATTTGTTGAGGCAAAGCGCAAGGCACACAGAATCACAACCCCCTGAAAACGCAACTAAAATTTTGTCTTTCAAAGAGAACATCTGATATTTTTTAATTGTATCCTCGATTTTTTCTAAATTACTCTTCATGGACAGTATCAATAGACGCAAAAGAAGTGTATGGCGGTTGCCACATAAGGTTGATTTTACCAAGCGAACCGCTTCTGTGTTTTGCGATAATAAGTTCTACAAGGTTTGGATTTGAGTCTTCCTTGCCCTCGTCTTTTCTGTGCAGGAACATAACCATATCGGCGTCCTGCTCGATAGCACCTGATTCTCTTAAGTCGGAGAGCATAGGTGTTTTATCTGTACGCTGTTCAATAGAACGGGACATCTGGCTTAATGTAAGTACAGGAACTTCAAGTTCTTTTGCCATAATTTTTAATGCACGCGACATATCAGAAACTTCTTGCTGACGGCTGTCGCCTCTTGAACGCATACCTGATGACATAAGCTGTAAATAGTCCACAATAACAAGTCCTAAATTTCTTTCTAATTTAAGGCGTCTGCATTTTGAACGGATTTCTGTAACTGTAATATTTGATGAGTCATCAATGTAAATAGGGGAGTCACCCAAAGGGGTTAAGCTTTCTGCAAGACGGGTCCAGTCATCAACATCAAGGTCGCCTGTTTTAAGCTTTGCGCTGTCAACCCTTGCATGAGATGACCACAAACGGTTTACAAGCTCGTCTTTACTCATTTCCAAGCTGAAAATTGCAACAGTCTGGTTTGTCTTAACTGCAACATGCTTTGCAATATTTAAAGCAAAGCTTGTCTTACCGATACCAGGGCGGGCTGCTAAAATGTTGAGTGTAGATTTCTGGAAACCAGAAGTAATGCTGTCAAAATAACTAAAGCCAGTTTCTATACCTGTAATATTTCCGTCTTTTGCCTGCAATTCGCCTAAATGCTCATAGCTGTCTTCCAAAACAGACTTGATGTGGGTAAGACCTCTTTTGTCTTTGCCCTGAAGTACATCGAAAATTGCTTTTTCGGAAATTTCAGCAATTTCTACAGGGGACTTGTCCCCTTCGTAAGCAAGCTTTGAGATAAGGTTTGCAGATGTAATAAGCTGACGGCGTAAGGATTTTTCCAACATTATGTCAATGTAGTTTTGAATGTTTGAGGTTGTGATAATACCTAAAATAAGCCCTGAAATAAATTCCTTGCCACCAACTGCATCTAATGTGCCTGCCTCTTGTAAAGAGTTGCACACGGTAATTAAGTCAATTTTAATATCTTGAGCATAGAGTCTTTCCATGGCGAGGTAAATTTCTTTGTTTTCCTCGCGATAAAAGTCATCTGCTTTAAGATGCTCAAAAGCGAGTGCGACGCACTCGGCATCTGAGAGCATACACCCAAGCACAGATTCCTCCGCCTCACGGCTGTATGGCGGAATACCGCCGCTTAAGCCTAAATATTCTTCTGCCATTTTAATCGCACTCCCTTCTTAAAATTTTCTCATAAAATTATTCAGCGGTTACTGTAACCTTTAATTTGCCTGCAACATCAGGATATAATTTAACAGAAACTGTAAATTCGCCTGTACTTTTAATGTCCTCCATTTCAAAACGACGCTTGTCGATTTTTATGTGATGCTGATTAAGCAAAGCTTCTGCGACATCTTTGTTTGTTACGGAACCGAACAAGCGGTCATTTGCACCAGCTTTTGCCTTGATTGAAACTGTAAGACCTTCAAGCTTTTCCTGCATAGCCTTTGCTTCGGCAAGTTCGGTTTCTTTTTTGTATGCAAATGCTTCGTTTTTGCCTTTTAAGTCATTCAAAGCAGTTGCTGTAGCTTCTGTAGCCAATTTTTTAGGGAACAAAAAGTTTCGTGCATAGCCGTCACTTACATTTACGACTGCACCTTTTTTACCCTGACCTTTTACATCTTGTAATAAAACAACCTTCATGGTGTTATCCTCCTATTCAGTTTCTTTAGCGTATTCGTCGATTGCCTTTATCAAAAGTTCTTTTGCTTGTTCTAAAGTACAATCCTTAAGCTGA
The DNA here is from genome assembly GCA_017523005.1 of Clostridia bacterium. Classification (GTDB taxonomy): domain Bacteria; phylum Bacillota; class Clostridia; order RGIG6154; family RGIG6154; genus RGIG6154. The sequence continues at coordinate 2,929 of JAFWXG010000164.1, read as the reverse complement.
GCGCCAGCCATGGTAAGATGACCGCCACCGCCTAATTTTTCCATTATTCGTTGAACATTTATATTTCCTGAAGAACGACCGCTTATTGCAATCTCATCAGGCTTTGCCATTAACACAAATGATGCCTCAATTCCGCTTATTGAAAGCAGTCTGTCTGCGGCCTGAGGAGCGATTGCGTTGATATCGCTTTCGTCTGTTTGTTCGCAAGTGGAAATTGCGATGTTTCCGTTTACTGTAATTGCAGATGAGGCAATCTGTGCAATAGAAACAAAGCTGTTAAAGTCATTTCTGAAATATTTTCTTATTTCCAGAATGTCAACACCGCATCTTTTTAAGAAAGCGGCTGCCTCAAAGGTGCGTACACCTGTTTTCATGGCAAAATCTTTTGTATCCTGCATGATACCTGCATAAATAGCTTCTGCTTCTTGTGGTTCTAAAGCAAAATCTCCGCCTGTGTACTGCAGAATTTCTGCGACAAGCTCACAGGTTGACGACGCGTAAGGCTCGTGATAAACAAGCTTTGCACGGTCAATAAAGTCTTCTCCGCGTCTGTGGTGGTCAATTAAAACAATATTATTTACCTTATCTAAAAGCGGAGGATAGTGGGTGTAGTCAGGCTTGTGGGCGTCAACTACTACCAACAAAGTATTTCCCTGAACAAAGTCCAAAGCGTGCTCAGGAGATACAAATATATCTTTGTAATCTTCTATTTTTTCTTCAATTCTATCTATTATGCCATTAACTGGGGGAGAAGTGTTTTCGTATAAAATGCGTACATCTTTGTCATAAAATCTTGCAAACGCAGAAATACCTATTGCGGCTCCGATAGCATCCATGTCGGGAAGCTTGTGACCCATAATTAAAACATTTGATGAGTTTGCAAATAAATCCTTTAATGTATTTGCTGTAACTCTTGCTTTAACCTTTGTGGTTTTTTCGTGCTCGCGGGATTTACCGCCGAAAAATTTAATATCATTATTTTCCTTAACAACTGCCTGGTCTCCGCCACGGCCTAAGGCTAAAGTTATGGCAGAGTTAGCGGCATCGTCTAAATCCTTAAAATCTTTATTGCCGTTGCCGATACCTATAGAAAGGGTTGCGGAAAATTTGTTTCCGCATCTTATCGAACGCACATCGTCTAAAACAGAAAATTTGTCTTCAATCATTTTTTTAAGACAGCTGTGAGGGAAAAACAGAAAATATCTGTCTTTTTCCACTTTCTTCAAAACGCCTTCTGTAAAAGAGAACCATGCACTTATTTTGTTGTCAATTTCAGCTAAAAGCAAGCTTCTGTATGCGTCAGGGGTGTTTAGTAAGACATCATCATAGTTGTCAATATTGATAACGCCGACAGCGGGCTTTTCTTCTAAATATTTCATGCTGTATTCAAAGTTTTGGGTGTCCTCAAACAAATAAAATGCAACATGGGAAAGAACAGTTTGTTTTTTGTCTTCGTAAAGTCTTTTTCCTGTTATGTGATAGTGCTTTGAACCTATATAACAAGAAAATTCGGGAGTATCATCTGACAAAATATCTTTGTTTAAGTTAGGAAAAACTGTTTCCATAGGCTTGTCAAAAAGCTGAACATTCCCGAACAATTCTTCAAATTTTGAATTAGTCCAGAGTATTTTGCCTGAAAGAGAAAATACAACAACAGGAACAGGTGAAGTGCCTAATCCGTCGTTTTTAAGGTCATCTATGCGAAATCTTAAATTGTCGATATATTCAGAAAGCTGACCATGATTTTTGCGTATAACCAAAACACTTACCAGCACTAAAACTACTGCGGCAAAAATCTGAATAAGACCTATTGTTAAATTGTAGAAACACATAGCCATACCAAGGATGCCTAAAAATAAAATTGCAATTACAAGGGCTATAAAATTTTCTTTACTTTCGTTTTTCATAAATATAACCTCGCTTAAAGCTCAAGTTTTCTGAAGTTTACGCGTGCGTCTAAAAACGCAATCACAGAAAGCACAACAGAAAGAAATGAGCCTGATTGAACCGAAATCAAAAGTAATAAAACTAAAATTCTCAAAATAATATTCCAGTTCTTTTTCTTCATCCAGTAGTCAATGAGCGAAACAGCACACATTGTAAGCATGAAGCTAAAAATTGCAAAGATGTTTTTTAGTGCAACACCTAAAATGCCGTCTTTAACAAAGAATGATATAATTGCAGTCAGCACCATAACAAAGACTGTGGAGCTGTTGCACCTAAATTCCGAAAATCTTGGCTGAAATGTGTTGCCAGAGCGGAACAATTTATTTAATCCTGTTATAATGAAAAGGGATATATAACCTAAGTATGCACACATTGTAAAGAGTGTGTAGGGGAATAATCTTTTTGCCTCAGCAACCACTTGAGAGAAAAGAATTTTAATCTCGTCAATAAGGTCTGGTGTAAAGTCTTGGGATACAGCATCAATGTTTTTGTAAAAAATATCAAGTGCTGAATTATATATAGCAGAAATTGTGTCGGCATTTAATGAATTGTTTACAGAGTATAGCATTCCTAATATAAACACACAAACGCCAATACCACTTAAAAGCAAAAGCTGTTTTTGGGACGAATCTTTGCTTATTTTTAAAGCTATAAAAGAGCCAAAAACAAAAGGCAACGCGCCCAAAAGAAGTGCGTATAAAAATGAGTTTGTGAGCAAAACTGTAAGCAGTAGCGAAATTGCCAAAAATGACACCGAAACTGCCTTGTTTCCGTTTTGTTTAATAAATGTATGAAGAGCCATTAAAAATGGAAACAAAAGCATACTTAATCCTGTGATAAACAAAACCCCTGCGATTGCCACGCATAGCAGAAGTATGCTTATGATAAGTAATAACCATTGATTTTGCATATATTTTCTCCATAGGAATTTACATAAATTTAAAATTATTTATTCGTACCCTTTATTATATCATTCTTTTTG
>JAFWXG010000163.1 GCA_017523005.1 Clostridia bacterium | reverse complement strand
TTTGTAATAGGCGGTCCTCAGGGAGATACAGGTCTTACAGGCAGAAAAATTATCGTAGATACATACGGTGGTTATGCCCGTCACGGTGGTGGTGCTTTTTCTGGTAAAGACCCGACAAAGGTTGACCGCTCCGCAGCATACTATGCAAGATATATTGCGAAAAATATTGTAGCTGCTGGTCTTGCAAAAAAATGCGAAGTACAGCTTGCATACGCTATCGGTGTAGCAAACCCTGTATCTGTTATGATTGACACCTTTGGTACAGGTACAATTTCTGAAGAAGAAATCGCAAACCGCGTTAAGAAAGTGTTTGACATGAGACCTGCTGCAATTATTGAACAGCTCGATTTAAGAAAACCGATTTATAAATCACTCGCTGCTTACGGACACATGGGCAGAGAAGACTTAAATGTAGCATGGGAAGAAACTGATAAAGCTGAATTGTTAATTAAGGCGTAAAAAAGAGCTACGGCTCTTTTTTCCGTATTTTGAAGATTAAGGTGAAATTTCGTGAACAAAATTATTGAAAAACGCATATTAAATGACAAAGTTGTTCTTATGAAAATTGAAGCTCCGCGTGTGGCAAAAAAAGCAGAGCCGGGGCAGTTTATAATATTTAGAATTGACGAACAAGGCGAAAGAATTCCGCTTACTATCGCAGATTTTGACAGAGAGCAAGGAACTGTAACCATTATTTTTCAGGTTGTGGGCAAATCTACTATGCAGCTTTCCGCTTTGAATGAAGGAGACAGCATACTTGACTTTGTAGGACCATTAGGAAAAGCGTCAGAGCTTGACGGCTATAAGAAGTTTGCAGTTATAGGTGGCGGACTTGGAACAGCTATTGCGTATCCTCAGGCGAAGAAACTAAAAGCTCAAGGCGCTGAAGTACACATGATTACAGGTTTCAGGTCAAAGGATTTAGTTATCTTAGAAGAAGAATGTAAAAAGGTATGTGACAAATTGATAGTTGCTACAGACGACGGCTCAAACGGAACAAAGGGTTTTGTTACCGACATCTTAAAATCCCTTATAGAAGACGGAAACAACTATGATTTGGTTATAGCTATAGGTCCGCTTGTTATGATGAAATTTGTGTCACTTTTAACAAAAACATATAACATTAAAACCATTGTCAGCATGAACCCTGTTATGATAGACGGAACAGGAATGTGTGGGGGATGCAGAATAAAAGTTAATGGACAAACGAAATTTGCTTGTGTTGACGGTCCTGATTTTGATGGTCATGAAGTAGATTTCGACAGCGCTATGAAACGCCAGCAAATGTATAAATCATACGAGCAAAAATCAGTAGAAAATCATAGATGCAGAATGGAGGGAATGGCAGATGCCTAATATGTCACAAAACAAAGTGGCTATGCCTGAGCAAGCCCCCCATATTCGTAATAAAAATTTTAAAGAGGTAGCACTTGGATATACAAAAGAGCAGGCGGTAGAAGAGGCTAAAAGATGTTTAAACTGCAAAAATAAGCCTTGTATGAATGGCTGCCCTGTTCATGTAAGAATTCCTGAATTTATTGAAGCAATAACAAAAGAAGATTTTAAGAAGGCTTATGAGATAATTAAGGATACAAGCTCTTTGCCTGTAGTATGCGGAAGAGTTTGTCCACAGGAAACCCAGTGCGAAAAATACTGTGTGCGTGGAATAAAAGGCGAACCCGTTGCAATCGGCAGACTTGAAAGATTTGTTGCTGATTACTGTATGCAAAATGAAAAAACTAAATTGGCTGAACCTAAGAAAAACGGCAAAAAGGTTGCAGTTATAGGCGCAG
>JAFWXG010000162.1 GCA_017523005.1 Clostridia bacterium | reverse complement strand
AGTTGCAATTTCTGATATTACCAAACAGCAAAAGCTTGACAACTCACGAAAAGCCTTTGTTGCAAATGTTTCTCACGAATTAAGAACACCACTCACAAATATAAAAAGCTATGCCGAAACAATGCTTGAATCTGACATTGACCCAGAAACTGCAGAAAGCTTTTTACAGGTTATAAACAGTGAGGCCGACAGAATGACAAGACTCGTTAGGGATTTACTTGTTTTATCTCAGTTAGACCATTCAAATCAAGTCTTAAAACCTGAAGAAACAGATATCGCAGAATTGGTTTCTGAAACTGTTGGCTTAATGCGAATTGAGGCTCAAAACCGTTCGTTGACACTTACCTATGTTCAGGGCAGTAACACAGAAAAAATTATGGTTGACACAGACAGGATACGACAGGTCGTAATTAACATTTTGTCTAATGCTATTAAATTTACACCTGCCCACGGAACTGTTACAGTTCTTTGCGGTCAGCAGGAAAATCATATTTATATTAAAGTTTCAGATACAGGCATAGGTATCCCTGAAAAAGATTTGCCAATGCTCTTTGAACGCTTTTACCGTGTTGACAAGGCTCGTTCCAGAGAAATGGGAGGAACAGGCTTAGGTCTTGCTATTGCAAAAGAAATTATTGAAGCGCATAACGGCAGTATTGATGTTGAAAGTGAGTACGGAAAAGGCACTACCATTACTATCAGATTACCTATTGACAAATAATTCTTATTATGCTATACTTACTCATGCAAAGTAGAAATTTACGCGTTAAGTGAGAGAAAGACGGGAAGTTGCTTTCTCTACGAAAAGCTTATTGCTTGCGGTGTAAATTTCGCATTCCGTTGCTGCATTAAGATTTTGATAACTTTTTAAACCCCTTTTTGCAGCTTATGTTGCAGAAAGGAGTTTTTTTATGCAAAAAATTAAAACAAGAAATTTAACATTTTTAGCACTCTTGACCGCCTTAAGTGTTGTACTAAGGCTTGTAGCTTTCCCTCAAAACAGCACTTTCAGAATTGAACTTGCATTTTTGCCGATTGCTGTGGCAGGGTCTATGTTTGGTTCAATAGGTGCAGGTGTATCCTACCTTATCGCCGATGTTGTCGGTACCTTTTGCGTAGGTCAGGCTCCCATTCCTACTATTACTATTTGTAAAATTTTAACAGGCATTATTTTTGGTTTGTTCTTCTATAAGAGAAAGAAAAGCATTATAAAAATTGTATGTGCAGTCATTTTAATAACAATTTTTATTGACCTTTTAGCTATGCCTTATGCTCTGATGCCTATAATGGGTGGCAAAAGCTTCTTTGTAATTCTTTCAGACAGATTTTATGCCGCACTTTTTAATGTACCTCTTCGCATAATAACAATTTATGTAACATTTAAATATCTTAACCCTATTATTGAAAAAGAGGTTGAAAAAAATGAACATCGTTGATTTTGCAAATACATTTCAATCAAAATCCATATTAGAGCTTGATAATATTTCTCATTTGATGAATAAACTTAAAAATCCGCAAAACAAACTTAAATATATTCATGTTGCAGGTACTAACGGCAAGGGGTCTGTCTGCGCATTTATTCAGTCTGTTTTAACAAAACATGGTCTAAAATGCGGAAAATATACATCTCCATACATGATAGTGCCTGAAGACAGAATCTCAATCGACGGAAAAAATATTGACAAAGAAGAATTTGAATTTTTGCTCAAAGAAGTTGGAAAATATGCTGACAATCAGTCTCAGTTTGAACTATGGACAGCAGTTGCGTTTTGCTATTTCCTAAAAGAAAAATGCGATATTGTAATTTTAGAATGTGGTCTTGGTGGATTAGGCGATGCAACAAACATCATCCCCTCTCCCGAATGTGCCGTTATAACAAAAATCGGACTTGACCACACCGATTATTTAGGTAATAGTATAGAAGAAATTGCAAAAAACAAGTGCGGAATTATAAAGGATGGAACTAAATTTACAATTACATGTAATCAACCTTGTACCGACATAATAAAAGAATATGCAAATGGAAAATTCTTGGTTTCAAAGCCTGTATCATGTGAAATAAGCTTAAACGGCGAACATCAAAAGGAAAACGCAGGGATTGCATATACAGTTTGCAAAGCACTTAATATCCCCGATGAAACTATTCGTTACGGATTATCCCATACAAAACACCCCGGCAGACTCGAATACTTCGATTTAACCCCACCTATTATCTTTGACGGCGCACATAACCCTGACGGAATAAAAGCATTGTTAAAACATCTTCCAAGTGAAGAATTCACTTGTATTTGTGCATTTATGGCTGACAAAGCATTAGATGATATATTCAAAATTTTAAAAGAAAATAATATCCCTGATAGAGCTGATATGTTTTGCACCACAGTTTCAAACAACGAAAGGGCTATGCATCAGGAGAAACTGTTAGAAATAGCTGAAAAATACGGAATGCTAAATCTTTCCCAAATATTAGACAAGCTTTAAAACAAAGAACAAAAAAAACTGTAGTGTTTGGCTCGCTTTATTTGTATCAGGAATTTTTAAAAGCACTTGAATAAATTCAAGTGCTTTTTCTTATAAAAGTTTATATAAATCAGGGAATATTTTTATGCTTCTTTTTAAAATTCCGTTTAAAAAGGCAATTAAAATCCCATAATTTGTTATTGGTATGCCTTGTTCTTTTGCCCTTTCTACCCTGCTTTTCATTTCTCTTTCATTAAGCATACATCCGCCACAATGTATAATCAAATCATAACATTTAAGGTCTTGAGGAAAAGTCCCGCCCGAACTAAACTCAATATCAAATTCTTTATTCTTATACCTTCTTATCCATTCAGGAATTTTTTGTGTACCTATATCCCCGCATTGACGATGATGTGAACAACCTTCCGAAATCAATATCTTAGAATTATTCCTAAGATTTTTTATAGTTGCAACACCTTTTACCGCTTCTTCTAAAAAACCTTTGTATCTTGCAAACAAAATTGAAAATGATGTTAGCAAAACATCATCAGGAACAATCTTTGCTACAAGCTCAAACACTTGAGAATCGCAGATTACAATGTCAGGCTTTTGTTTTAAAGTATCTAATATCTGCTCAAGTTCTGTTTCCTTACACACAACCACTACATTTCCGTTATCAAGTAAATCTCTTATTGTTTGTTGTTGTGGTAAGATAAGTCTGCCTTTCGGTGCTGCTTTGTCGATAGGTGTAACCAAAACTGCTACACTTCCCTTTTTAAGCAAATCGCTTACAATTCTCTTTTCTTCTGTTTGGGGGTTAAGATTGGCAATAGCTTCCCTTAATGTTTCGAGATTTGTTTTATCTTTGGCACTGACCTTCACAGCATTTTCATAAACCGCTTCAGGTGCTAAGTCAATCTTATTCATTACTATAATATAAGGAATGTTTTTTTCTTTAAAAAGTGAAATCAAAGTTTCTTCTACATTCAAAATACCAAGCGTTGCATCTGCTACAAGCACTGCAATATCTGTTTTTGCAAGAATTTCTCTTGTCTTTTCTACTCTTAATGCACCTAAATCTCCTTCGTCATCAAAACCCGGGGTATCTATTATAGTCACAGGTCCTAAAGGAAGTAATTCCATAGCTTTCAAAACAGGGTCGGTTGTTGTGCCTGCTACATCAGATACAACTGATAAATTCTGATTTGTAAAAGCATTGACAAGACTTGATTTCCCCGCATTTCGTCTGCCGAAAAATCCTATATGCAAACGCTCTCCCCTTGGAGTTTCGTTCATGCTCATATATTCCTCCTTAAAATCTGAAATCTCTTATTCCCTGTTCAATATTTTTAAGGTTTTCTTTAGCAATCTCTCTTACTTTCTCTTTTGGAACATTGTTAATTTCTGTTTCAATGAGTGCTTCGCCTATTTTTCTTGTGTCTTCAGATGCATAATCCATCAAATATTCCTTTAATGTCATCAAAGCATTTGGATGGCAACAATTCCCAATCTGACCACTCTTACAAAGTGACATAAATCTGTCTCCAGTTCTGCCTTCGCGATAGCACGCGGTACAGAAAGACGGAATATATCCCATTTCCATAAGCCATTTAACAACTTCATCAAGTGTTCTGTTATCGCTTACATCAAACTGAGCAGAATTTTCATCTTCAGGCTCTGGTTCAGAATATCCGCCGACACTTGTTTTAGACGCACCGCTTATCTGAGAGATGCCAAGATGTAACGCTCTTTCACGAACAGACTTGCTCTCTCTTGTAGAAATTATCATTCCTGTATATGGAACAGAAATTCTGATAATTGCTATAAGCTTTGCAAAAATATCGTCGCTTATGCCGTTATCAAAAGCATCGGGGTCGATGTCGTCTGCTTTTTTTATTCTTGGCACGCTTATTGTGTGCGGTCCAACACCATGAACAGCTTCTAAATGCTCTGCGT
>JAFWXG010000161.1 GCA_017523005.1 Clostridia bacterium | reverse complement strand
GTCTTTCGACTGCACATGATAATTGACGGCGTCGTAAAAATCTCATTGCGAGCAAAGATTTTTGCTCCTGGTAAAATTGATTTCTTGCATCTGGATTGGGCATAAAATTTATAATTAATGTTTAATTTTAACGAAAAGAGGCGTTATATATAATGAATAAAATTAAGGTATTGGTTTTGTTTGGCGGTCAGTCATCAGAACATGAGATTTCAGAACTGTCTGTTACAAATGTTTTAGCAAATATGGACGACCGTTTGGAAGTTTATAAAGTTGGAATTACCAAAGAGGGAAAATGGTTTTTATATGAGGGAGATTACAAAAACATCAAAGACTGCAACTGGGAAAAATCTGATAAGCTTACCCCCGCAATTTTGTCGCCCGATGCAACAATGGGCGGACTTATTGTACTTAACCCCGACGGAACAAGCCGTTTGATTGAAGTTGATGTGGTATATCCCGCACTTCACGGTAAGTTTGGAGAAGACGGAACAATTCAGGGCTTATGCCAGTTAGCAGGTATTCCTTGTGTAGGACCTGATATGCTCTCTTCTGCAATTTGCATGGATAAAACTGTTGCAAAGATTTATTTTAAAGAATTAGGTGTTCCGCAGGCAGACTGGGTAACCGCTTTAGACTTTGAAATTGCAAACGATATAGATGGAGTAATTTCGAGAATTGAAAGTAAACTCTCTTATCCTGTATTCGTAAAACCTGCTAATGCAGGCTCGTCGGTTGGTGTAGGCAAGGCTAAAAACAGAGAAGATTTAAAGATTAGTCTTATAAATGCAGCAAAGCATGACACAAGAATTTTAATTGAAGAATTTATTAAGGGCAGAGAAATTGAATGTGCCGCACTCGGAAACAGAATAGTTACTGTTGCAGAACCAGGCGAAGTAATTTCAGCCAAAGAATTTTACGATTTTGAAGCAAAATACCAAATCGAATCTACTATACAAATCCCTGCTAAATTAGATGCAGAAATCATAAAAGAAATTAAGATGCAGGCAGAAAAGCTGTTTAAGGGAATTGGACTTTCAGGCTTAAGCCGACTTGACTTTTTCGTTACAGAAGACAAAAAAGTATACATAAACGAGATTAACACCCTTCCGGGCTTTACAGATATTTCAATGTATCCAAAAATGATGGAGTATATAGGAATACCGCAGAATGAACTGGTATTTAAGCTTGTATGCCATGCTATTGACGCTTATTCAGGATGTGATAACAATGACTGAAAATTTTGAAATTGTAATTTCGTACAGAGAACAAAACGGAGAAACAACAAAGGAAAAAGCAGAGTGCAGTTATCTTTTTGACGGAGAAAATGCTATTATAAGCTATTTAGAGCCAAGAGGCGAAAACTCTGTTCCTACACGCGTTAGGATTTTATGGGACAAAGATATGCTCAAGGTCATAAGAAATGGCGATATGAGCGCAGAGTTTTGTTTTTTCAAGGATAACAGAAATTTTGAAGTAAAGTATAAGACATCTGTGGGTATGCTTGTTTTTGATACAAAAACGAAGTTTTTGGATTTTAAGGCAAACGAAAACGGATGCCGTGCTGAAATTAGATATACCATAAGTCAGAATGGGGACACACCAATTTTAAGAGAAATGATATTTGAAGTAAAATAGAGGATACATAAATGAAAAAAAGATTAGTTGCGTTTCTTTTGACTGCTTTGATGCTGATAACACCTGTATATTCAGCTGAAGTCAACAGTAATTTCGCAGACAGAATTGTAAAAATCAAATTTGCTGATATGGAAGCACTTCCTGCAACACATTGGAGCTCGCAGGCGGTTTATACTATGTCGGCGTTAGGTGTAATAAAAGGCGACAACAATATGTTTCGCCCTACAGGCACTGCGACAAGAAGCGAAGCACTTGCGGTACTTATGCGCTCGGCAGGATTAGAGCAGACAGCGGAGTTTGCAAGAAAAAATGCAGAAGATTTAAAGAAATCTAACCCGTATCGTTACAATAAAATAGACGAATGGGCAGATGGATATATTCGTCTTGCGGTAGACTTTAAAATACTAACCATTGAGCAATACAATCAGGTTATGAGTATTGAATACGAGCATAATCCGTCTTTTAAAACCTTTGTTAAAGAGGGAGAAGTTACAAGAGCGGAAGTAGCAGAATGGTTTGTTAAAATTTTCAAAATTCCGCTTAAGGAAAAAGAAAATCTTATAACCGACTTTACAGATTGCTCACATTTATCAAAGCAAACAAGACTTTATCTTGAAACTGCGTTAAGTCACGGAATATTAAAAGGAGACGGAAACGGAATTCGCCCTGACGGAACAATTTCAAGACAGGAGCTTGCGCAGATTTTATATAATGCGCGTCAACTGGTCTGTGAAAAAAATAATATTTCATTAGAAAATGCAAAAATCTCTGATGTCATGACAGACACTATTTCCGCGACCGAGGTTCAAATGGTAAACAGGACAGAAATGCTTTTAGATAGTGGAAAGTCCTACACCTTAACCCGAACTTATTCGCTGTCGGGGGCAGGAGTTGATTATAATATACTGCATAAAACAGATACGGATATTTTAACCGTCAAAGAAGGACAAGCACCTGGCGGAGCACATCTTCTTAATACGGGGGATTCGGTTGAGATTTATTCGGATGAAAAGGGAACTCCTTTTCTTATTGTGAGCAATAAGGTTAAGTCTGAAGCGACAGAAATTTTAGATGATAGTTATATTGAGGGCAGTTATGTTTATGGCAAGCTTTATTTGATAGATGAATCTCAAAAAATGCTTGTTGTAAAAACGGGAGCTGACAGCTATGAAGAAATCCCGTATTTAGACGGAATGGAAGCGTTCTGGCGTCAGGAAAAAATTGAAAAGGAAAGATTTATGTTAGAATTTTTAGATTTGCCATGTATAGTATTCAGGGCAAAATCTGAGAGCGGAACAATCTATCGTGCATACAGAATTCAGTTTTTGGAATCAGCTAAATAAATAACAAAGGGGTATTATAAATGAAAAGATTTTTATGTCTGTTACTTGCAATGCTTTTGCTTGTATGTCCTGTAGTGCAGGCAACCGAAGCGGAAGAAACAGAAATTACAGAAAGTTATACAGTTATAAAAGCACTTCGCAATTATTTAAAAGGAATATATCAGTTTGGTGTATCTGAAGAAGAACTTTTGGACTCGCTCATTAAAAGTATTTTCAAAGAAAAAGACGATAATGAAGCTTTTGAGTTTGTAGCAGACGCCATAACTGATGCCTTAGACGATTATAGCGTGTATTTCACTCCCGAAGAAATGCAGGAATTTAGCGAATCGGTTGACGCGGTGTTTGCGGGCATTGGAGTAACATTAGTCAATATAGATGGCTATGCAAGCGTTATGAATACTTTGCCGAATACACCTGCAGAAAGCTCCGGACTTATGGCTGGCGATAAAATTATAGCGGTTGACGGCGAAAGTGTTATAAATACTGATATAGATTTAGTGTCCTCAAGAATTCGCGGAGAAAAGGGCACAGATGTAGTTTTAACAGTTTTGACCTTAAACGGAGAAACCAAAGAAATTAAAATTACAAGAGATATTGTTGTAATTCCGTCTGTAGAAAGTGTGATAAATGAAAAAGGAGATACCGCATATGTTGTAATTACACAGTTTGCAGAAGACACGGGCAATCAATTTAAGCGAATTTATGATGATTTTAAGTCAAAAGGAATTAACAATCTTATACTCGACTTAAGATATAACTCGGGCGGATACACATCTCAGGCAGAGAAAATTGCATCAATGTTTTTGCCGAAGGACAGCGTGATTTATTATGAGAATACAAGGTCTTATAATACAAATATCCCATTTGTTTCAAGTAATGAAAATGCCGATACCAAAACAAAGATTGTGGTTTTAACAAACGAGTTTACAGCATCGGCATCAGAGATTTTGGTAGGTGCATTAAAGGAAAATGACAGAGCAACCATTATAGGCACCAACACATTCGGTAAAGGAACTATGCAGAATGTTGCGTCTATGGGCGAATACGGAAGTGTTAAGGTAACTTTTGCAGAATTTTTATCTCCAAAGAAAAATGCAATAAATAAAGTAGGGATTGCTCCGCACAAAGTAGTGGAAAACGAAGTGAGAAAAGCACAGGAAAGCGATGTAAAACCCCTTTCATTTAAAACTAAATATTTTGTTGGAGATGAAAACGAAGAGGTAAAAGCAATAAAAGAGCGTCTTGCACTTTTAGGACTTTTTGCAGGAGATACAAATTCTCCAAATTATGATACAGACACAGAGCTTGCTGTTATGCGTTTTCAGGAGGCTTACGGACTTTATCCTTATGGCGTTGCGGATATAAATACACAGCTTACATTACATACTCAGGTTATGTGCAGTGAAATTGTGGTAGATACACAGCTTGAAGAGGCATATAAATTTTTAGGGACAGTAATGGGTAAATAATTTTAAGTAGGAGTAACAATTATGTCATTAAATAAAACTGCGGTTGTTACAGGCGCAAGCGGGGGTATAGGTTCTGCAATTGCAAAAAGACTTTGCTCGCTTGGGTTTACACATATCGTAATTTGTTGTAACAAAAGCCTACCCGAAACTTTAAAGTGTGAAATAGAAGAAATGGGTGTTAAATGCACAGTATTTCAAGGTGCTTTAGGAACGGGAACAGAGGAAAAAAAGCTTTTTTCTTCTCTCTCACAGCTTGATTTACTTGTAAACTGTGCAGGCGTTTCTTCATATTCTTTAGTTTGCCAGACAGATGATGAAGAATACAAAAGAGTTATGCAAACAAACCTTGACAGCGTGTTTTACTGTATGCGCGAAGCATCGAGTTTGTTACTTCAGTCGAAAGGTCAGGTAATAAACATCTCATCGGTATGGGGCGTATGCGGAGCGTCATGCGAAAGTGTATATTCTGCAACAAAGGCGGGAGTTATCGGATTTACAAAGGCATGGGCAAAGGAATATGCACCAATGGGAGTCAGAGTAAATGCTGTCGCACCAGGTGTAATTGACACAAAAATGATGCAGGAGTTTTCAGAAGAAGAAAGACAGGAAATTATAGCTGAAATCCCGCTTGGAAGAATGGGAACGGGCGAAGATATTGCAGATTGCGTAGAATTTTTGGTAAAATGCGACTATATAACAGGTCAGACTATTGTAGTTGACGGCGGATATATTGGATAAAATGCAAACAGGGGGTTAATTTCCTCCTGTTTTTTCATATACTTTTCTTGAGGTGTTTGAAAATGTCTGAACAATTTAAAATATGTAAATCTGAGCAAATTGTAATTTCTGGATTAAGGTTTGACAGCTGGAATGGAGAAATAAAATGTGGATTGGAAAAGTTTATACCAAAAGACGCACTTTTTTGTGAAACAGACGGTGCTCACATCTTTTTCAAGGAGTCATGCATTGGCTCAGACCCACACCCGTTTCCTTATCTTTGCGAAGCGGCACGATATTTAGAGGGTGGATGGATTGTTGGAATTGATTATGTAAAAAATCAGTATTTCACCCCTCTTTTCACTTAAAAATCTTAAAAGCATATACTGTAGTGAAAGATTTTAAAAATAAGTAGTGCCTGCAACTGCAGGAGGAAGGCAGTTTAACTATGGAATATGCGATTATTGTTTTGTCTTCCGTCACTTATGCAAGACGGGTACAGACAGAATGTGAAAGAGAGGGAATAGCCTGCACTATAGGGCATACGCCCAAGCAGATTGCAAGAAGAGGCTGTTCTTTTATGGTAAAAGTGAATATGAAGAATTTAAATAAAGCTCTATCAGTTGTTGATAAACTTATGCTGAAAACCTACGGAATCTACAAGAAGACGGGGGAGGACAGCTATGATTTACTTGGATAACAGTGCCACAACCTTTATAAAACCAAGGACG
>JAFWXG010000160.1 GCA_017523005.1 Clostridia bacterium | reverse complement strand
TTAACAGATGAGCAAAAAGCTTATCTTGAAAGTTATGCTGAATAATTTTAGGAGGATATATGGAATTTAAGCAATTATGCGTTTTGCCTTTAAGGGGAGTTGTACTCTTTCCGCATCAGGTTGCACATTTTGATGTTGGACGAGAAAGCTCTGTAAATGCGGTATCGCGTGCGGTAAAGGCAAACGAGACTATATTTGTAACCTCTCAGAAAGAGGCTATGGACGAAGTTGCGACAGTAGATAATATCTATGAGGTTGGAACTGTTGCAGCAGTCCGTCATGTGATAAAAATAGGAGAGCAGGGCTACAGAGTAGTGCTTGAAGGACTTTATCGTGCAGAGGCGGTAGGTTACAGAGAAGATACCTGCATTGTCGCAGAAACTACTCGATTAAATGAATTTCCTTGTGACAAAGAAGATGTGGAAATCTTGGCGAAATTCCGCCACTTGAAAGCGGGATTTGTAGATTTTTTTGACCATGCAAAGAAAATTGCAGTTGAGCCGTTTGCTGACCTTTCTCTTTGTGACGAACCCGATATTTTAACAGATTTGGCATCAGGTCAGCTCTTTATTGATGTTTCAGAGCGTCAAGAGCTTTTGTGTGAGTTGTCTGTTGAAAGAAGAATGGACCGCTTGACAAAGATTTTAGACCGTGAAAAACAGCTTTTGGAAATAGATATGCAGATTGCGGAAAAAGCGCATCACGAGATAGATTTAAGACAAAGAGAATATTTCTTAAATGAAAAAATTCGTGCAATTCGTGACGAATTAGGAGATGCACAAGATACAGATGAAGAACTTGACGAGTTTGTGTCTGCTATTGAAAAATTAGCGTTAGCACCCGAGCATGAAGAAAAACTTATGCGCGAGGTTGAGAAAATGGCGAGATTTTCGCCGCAATCACCCGAAGCAGGTGTAATCCACTCATATCTTTCTACTGTTATAGGACTTCCGTGGAACATAAAAACAGAAGAAACGATAGATGTTAAAAAAGCTGAAGAAATTTTAGAGCGCGATCACTATGGTCTTAAAGATGTAAAGGAAAGAATTTTAGAATTTTTTGCTGTAAGACAGCTTGGCGGAGACCCGAAAGGCTCTATTTTGTGTTTGGTAGGACCTCCCGGTGTTGGTAAGACTTCAATAGTAAAATCTATTGCAGAAGCACTTAACAGAAAATATGTAAGAATTTCTTTAGGCGGTGTTCGTGACGAAGCTGAAATAAGAGGTCACAGAAAGACATATATAGGCTCAATGCCAGGCAGAATAATTTCTGCAGTAAATCAGGCTAAAACATCTAATCCTCTTATTTTACTTGACGAGGTTGATAAGCTTTCTTCTGATTACAAGGGCGACCCGTCATCTGCACTTTTGGAAGTTTTAGACAGAGAACAAAACTTTGAATTTACAGACCATTATATTGATATTCCGTTTGATTTATCAGATGTGTTATTTATAACAACAGCAAATGATGCGTCTGAAATTCCGCACGCACTTCGTGACCGTATGGAACTTATCGAAATTTCAGGTTATACTTATGAAGAAAAACAGCAGATAGCTTTAAGACACATCATACCCAAACAGCTTAAAAATTACAATTTAAACCATGTATCTATTGACGAAAAAGCGGTTAAAAAGCTTATTTTGAGTTACACAAGAGAAGCAGGTGTTCGTACAATGGAGAGAATGATTGAAAAGCTGTGCAGAAAATCAGCACGCCTTTTGGTTGAGGGAAGAAAGTCGGTAAAAATCACAGAGAATACCATTGAAAAATATTTAGGCATTCCAAAGTATACACAAGATGTTGCCGAGAAAAACGACCAGATTGGTGTTGTCACAGGTCTTGCATGGACTCAAGTTGGCGGAGAAACTCTGTTGGTAGAAGTAAATGTCATGGAGGGTAGCGGAAAACTGGAACTCACAGGCTCGCTCGGTGATGTTATGCAGGAATCTGCAAAGGCAGCATATTCTTATGTTCGTGCAAATGCCGAACATTTAGGTATTCCAAATGATTTCTACAAAAAAACTGATATACATATTCATGTCCCTGAGGGTGCAGTTCCAAAAGACGGCCCATCAGCAGGCGTGACTATTACAACCGCACTTGTATCTGCTTTATCGGGCAGAAAAGTTAAAATTGATGTTGCCATGACAGGAGAAGTGACCTTAAGAGGCAGAGTTCTTGCTATTGGAGGCTTGAAAGAAAAATCACT
>JAFWXG010000159.1 GCA_017523005.1 Clostridia bacterium | reverse complement strand
GCGCCAATACCTACACCGCCTGAAATCGGATATGAACTTGTAACATAAGGATAGGTACCAATGGATAAATCCAACAATGTACCTTGTGCACCTTCAAATAATACATCCTTGCCTGCTTTTATCGCGTCATATACAAGACAAGTTGTATCTTCTACATATTTTCTTAATCTGTCAGCATATCCTAAATATTCTTTGATAAAACTATCATCTAAAGCTTTACCGCCATATATTAAAGTAATAATTTTGTTTTTAAGTTCCAAATTTTGAAGTGCTTTTTGAGTGAACAAATTGTTGTCCATTAAATCGCATATTCTAATACCTGAGCGTTCTGATTTATCCATATAGCAAGGTCCGATACCTCTTTTTGTGGTACCGATATCAGTTTTACCGCGAGCTGCTTCAGATAAACCGTCTAATTCAATATGATAAGGCATTATTACATGTGCTCTTGGGTCGATTTTTAAATTATCAGTTGTAATACCTCTTGCCTCTAAAGAATCAATTTCTTCTAATATAACTTTTGGGTCAATTACTACACCCGGCCCTATAACACAAACGGTTTCTGGGTTTAATATACCTGAAGGAATTAAATGAAGCTTATACACTTGTCCATCTGCTTCAACAGTATGTCCTGCGTTGTTGCCACCTTGTGAACGAACAACAACATCGGATTTTTGTGCATAAATATCAATAGTTTTGCCTTTTCCTTCGTCTCCCCATTGAGAACCGATTATAACTCTGGATGCCATATTACATCATTCCTTTCTTAAACATATTATATCATACCACGAATTTATAAATTTTGCAAGCTATTTCATTATAAATAAGTTATTTTTTTAACTCAGAAACAAACGGAGGCAGTTGCCTCCGTTTGTTAAATGTAAATTTATTTATCTTTTAACATATACACCATACAAAATTTTAACAGCTTCTGCGCGTGTAGCACTTGCGTTAGGATCAAATGCACCTGTATCTCTACCGGAGATGATGCCTGCCTGTCTCAAGCTCAATACATCGCTAACTGCCCAATCAGCAATTTGCTGCTGGTCTGTAAATGTTGCATCTGTTGATGTAACACCTAATTTGATAGCTTTTGCACGAACTGCACGCATTGTCATTACGCAAATTTCCTGTCTTGTAATCAAAGCGTTTGGAGCAAATGTATTTGCATCCATACCTTTAACAATGCCGTCTTTAGCACCTGATGCTACATAAGAATAGAACCAATCATTTTCAGATACATCTGCAAAGTTTGCTTTTGCATCCTTATCAACCATATTAAGTTCTAAAAGTAAGATTTTTAAGAATTCTGCTCTTGTAATGTTTTCGCCAGGTGCAAATGTATTTGCTGTTCTACCATTGATGAATCCATTCTGATAAAGTGCCTGCAATGGTTCAAGTAACCACCAGTATTCCTGAGTGTTGATATCTGTAAATACATTTTCAACTGTAATTACAGGATTTACAGGAGGTTTGTAACCGCTATCACCGCCACCACCTGTGATAGTTGTTGTGTTTGGTGGTGTTACTGTAGTTTTTGTTGCTTCTGTTACAGCAGAAGAGAATTTATCAGCAACATCAGCTATACTTGTAAATGTACCAAATCCATCTGACAAGAATTCTGTCATGAATTTTGTCTGTTTACCAGGCTGTGCAATTACTGTAGCCAATTTTGCATAAGCTGCATTTGCATCTGTATCAGCAGCTTTTAAAGCAGCTTCAATGTCTGTATCCTGAAGCAAAGCAAAAATAAGCGCATTATAGTTTGGTGTAGCAGAGTCAACAGCATTAAACAAACCAGCAATTGCTGACTTATCAATGTCATTAGCAAATGTTACTGCAGAATAAGGAACTGCATCAGTTTTCACTTTATTTATAGCATCTGTAACATATTTCAAAGTATAATCGTTAGTATTTGCGATTAAGTATTTATTGGTAATTTTAGCTGCAGGAGTTACTGCCGCTTTTTCCCAAACTTCAACATCAGCAGTTGTCTTTCCTGCTAACTGTGTATCAAAGTGAGTAATTTCAGCTGTATGGTCGGTGTTATTTCCGCCAAAATAGTAAACTGCTGTTGCAGGCACTGCCAAATCATCACTTAAATATTCAACAGTGTATTTTTCAATCGGGTCACCTGACGCCATTGCTACAGTAAATGTAAGCTTACCGCCTACAGCAGTGATGGTGTTATAATAAAACATTGAATCAGACGGGCAGGAAACTTTTACATTTACAGATCCTGTAGCATCTGAACCATCAGCATTGAAATAAGGTGCTTCAATAGTATAAGTCACCATACTGTTACCTGAATCGGTGGCATAAGAGATTGTTGCGATTCCAACATACTTTGTTCCTGCTGCAGCAGTCATCATTGGAACCAGAGACATGATCATTGCTACTACTAATGCAACAGCAAGGATTCTGCTTCTTTTTGTGATAGACATCATTTTAAATCCACTCTCCTTAATTATGTATATTTCTTGAGTTTCGACTTTTTTAAAGACTAAAACTATCTCATGTTATAGTTAATTATAACACAATTCCTTAAAAAAACCATGTGTTTATATTAGATTTGCAAAGTTTTTTATATACTGTTGACAAACTTTTGACTTTATTGTAACATAATATATACATATTGTAAAGTATTTCTTGGAGATGGAATAAAAGCATGAAATTATTTTTTATTCATTTATTTAACAGTGCAGTTTATGTCTGCTTTATAGGTCTTGTTGCAGGATTTTTATTTGCAATGCTTCCTAATCGTATATTTAAAAAGAATGAACCCTTATTTAAAATCAGAAAATTCGAACAGGGCGGTATGTTTTACAGTAAATACTTAAAAATAAATCTTTGGAAGGACAAACTCCCCCAATTCAGCGAATTAACAAGGTTTGGATTTAAAAAAGCTTCATTAAATAACATATCACATGAGTATCTTGAAATTTTTAAAGCAGAAACCATGCGCGCTGAAGTAACTCATTTATTTTTAATAATTTTATCCCCCTTCTATGTTTTTGTAAAACCCGACATCCTCCAATGGACCACATTTATAGGCTGTGCTTTGGGAAATATACCATTTATAATGATACAAAGATATAACAGAGCACGCATTATAAAGCTTCAATCCAGACTTAATAAAACAAATCATTTTTGATTTCTTTTTAGAGATATAATAAGATTTTATTAGCTTTTATGAGATTTAAAGAGATATATGCTTGTTTTATAAAAAAATATTTAAAAACGCTTGACAAAACTCTTTAGGTGTTGTAAAATACTAAAGGTCAAATGAATTAGAAATATTTTAAGGAGGATTTTCTATGCGTACTTATATGGCAAAAGCAAGTGAAATAAACAGAAAATGGTACATCATAGATGCTGAAGGCAAACCTTTGGGTCGTGTTGCTGCTCAGGCTGCTGCAATCTTAAGAGGTAAACACCTTCCAACATTTACACCACATGCTGATTGTGGCGACCATGTTATTATTGTAAACGCTGCAAAAGCTATCTTAACAGGTAACAAAGCAGACCAGAAAGTTTACTACCGTCATACAGGCTGGATTGGCGGATTAAAAGAAACCAGCTACAAAGAATCAATGAAAAAGTTCCCTACTCGTGCAATGATGACTGCAGTTAAAGGTATGCTTCCAGGCAACACTTTAGGTGCAAACGCATTAAAGAGATTAAGAGTTTATGCTGGTGCAGAACACGAAAACCAGGCTCAAAATCCAGAAGTATGGACAAGAGAAATTAAATACCTTGTGCTCTTGGAGTTTCTTCTCGATTAGTTGGCGATGTTGCTCGAGCATATTCTCTATCTT
>JAFWXG010000158.1 GCA_017523005.1 Clostridia bacterium | reverse complement strand
TTGCTTTAGAAAAAGCATTTGAGATGTATCCTGAAGTTAAGGTTGTTGTGGTTGTTCATCTTTACGGAACTCCTGCTAAATTAGACGAAATTCAGGCTGTTGCAAACAAGCACGGTGCAATCGTAATAGAAGACGCCGCCGAGTCGTTTGGTGCTACATACAAGGGTAAACCTACAGGTTCGTTCGGAAAATACAACTGCATTTCCTTTAACGGAAACAAAATTATAACAGGAAGCAGCGGCGGAATGTTGCTTACAAACGATTTGACTGCAGCAAATAAGGCAAGAAAGTGGTCGACACAGAGCAGAGAAGATGCACCGTGGTATCAGCACGAAGAACTCGGCTACAACTATCGCATGAGTAATGTTATTGCGGGTGTTGTACGCGGTCAGCTTCCGTATCTTGAAGAACATATTGCAAAGAAAAAAGAAATTTATATGCGCTACAAGGAAGGGCTTAAGGACTTGCCTGTTACAATGAATCCTTATGACGAAGAAAACAGTGAGCCGAATTTCTGGCTTTCTTGTCTTATAATTGATAAAGACGCTATGTGCCGTCAGGTGCGCGGCGAGAATGACGCAATTTACATAACAGAAGAGGGAAAAAGCTGTCCTACCGAAATTATGGATACTCTGCTTAAATACAATGTTGAAAGCAGACCAATCTGGAAACCAATGCACATGCAACCTATTTACAGAATGAACCCGTTTATTACTGTAAACGGAAGCGGAAGAGGTATGACAAACGCTTATATTAAAAGCGAAATAACAGATGCGGGTGCAGATATTTTTAATCGCGGATTATGTCTGCCCAGTGACATAAAGATGACAGCAGAAGAACAGGATACAGTTATTGAAATCATAAAAAGTTGTTTTAAATAATGTATTTTAGGAGATAGATATGTACGCAAAATTTTTTAAAAGAGGAGTAGACATATTTTGCGCACTGGCTGCAATAATTGTTTTTTCGTGGCTTTACATAATAGTTGCGGTGCTGGTACGCATAAAGCTTGGAAGTCCTGTAATATTTAAACAAATGCGTCCTGGTAAGAATGAAAAAATATTTACTCTTTATAAATTTAGAACAATGACGGACGCCAAAGACCAAAACGGCAATTTATTGCCCGACGATGTGCGTCTTACCAAATTCGGCAAGTTTTTGAGAAGCACAAGTCTTGACGAGTTGCCCGAAGCTTTTAATATTTTGTTCGGACACATGAGTGTTGTAGGCCCAAGACCGTTATTGGTTGAATATCTTAAATACTACAACCAGGAAGAAAGAAGACGCCATAATGTCAGACCGGGACTTACAGGTCTTGCGCAGGTTAGCGGAAGAAATGCTTTGACCTGGGAAGAAAAATTCAAGCTTGATGTAGAGTATGTTGATAACATAACTTTCTTAGGTGACCTTAAAATTGTTATAGCAACAGTTCTTTGTGCATTGAAACGAGATGGCATAAGCTCTGAAACCTCTGTCACTATGGAGAAGTTTAAGAGAGAAGAAGTGGAAATGGTGAACTATGAATAATTTAGTAATTATCGGCGCAGGTGGGCACGGAAAGGTAGTTGCGGACAATGCACTGAAAAACGGATATAAAAATATATGCTTTATTGATGATAATGTAACTGGCGAGGTAATGGGGTTTCCCATCATCGGAACAAGTGCGCAAATTGAAAAATTCAATGACGGAAAGACGGATTTCATCATAGGTATTGGCAACAATGCGGGCAGAAAAAAGATTTCTGAAGAATTTGACATAAATTGGGTAACGCTTATCCATCCGTCGGCACAGATTGCTTCAGGTGTTTCTATCGGTAACGGTACGGTTATTATGGCAAACGCAGTTGTCAATGCCGGTACAACAATAGGAGAACATTGTATTATAAATACAAGCGCTGTTGTTGAGCATGACAATGTGATTGGTGACTATGTACATATCAGCCCCGGAGTAAACCTTTCCGGCACTGTTACAGTTGGAAAGCATACATGGATAGGGACAGGCTCCAGTGTAATCAACAATGTTGAAATCTGTGAGGATGTTGTTATTGGTGCAGGGTCTGTTGTTGTAAGAAATGTCAATACTAAAGGAACCTACTTTGGTGTTGTGTCAAAATCAGCGATGAAGCTGTGAGGGAGTGAGTATATGTACAAAATTTGTTTTGTTACAACAATATCTTTAACACTGAAAAGTTTTGTGCTTGAACTTGCTGAATTTATGCATGAAACCGGAAATTTTGAAATTCATTTTGTTTGTGATTATGATGCGGAATTTGAAAAAATGCTTCCGCAATACATTCATTACAAGCCCATTTCTATGAAACGCGGTGTTTCCTTTGATGGAATAAAAGCTATCCTTGAAATGAAGAAATATTTTAAAAAGGAAAAATTTGATTTAGTTCAATATTCAACCCCAAACGCGTCTTGTTACGCTTCAATAGCTGCGAAGTTGGCAGGCGTTCCGTGTCGTCTTTACTGTCAGTGGGGTATTGCGTATGTAGGCTTTCAAGGAGTAAAGAGAAAGATATTCAAGCAAATCGAGCGAATGGTGTGTAGAAACTCAACTATGATTGAACCCGATAGCTTTGGGAATTTACAATTTAGTCATTCGGAAAACCTCTATACACCAGACAAGAGCCGTGTTATATGGAATGGAAGTGCCAGTGGTGTTAACTTAAGCAAGTTTGATATAACTCACAAGATAAGGTGGAGAGAAGAGATACGCAGAAAGCATAATATACCCCAAGATGCTTTTGTGTACATATTCGTAGGCCGCATTACAAAAGACAAAGGTGTAAACGAATTGTTTGAAGCCTCTAAATCACTGATCAATACACATAAAGATGTATATTTACTTTTAGTTGGTAATGTAGAAGCAAGTGAATCGGTAGATGCTGGTCTGTACCAATGGACACAAGATGAAGACAGGGTTATTTATTGCGGATATACTAATGAGGTTGAGCAATATTTGGCTGCAAGCGATGTTTATTTGCTTCCAAGTTATCGCGAGGGATTTGGAAGTGCAGTCGTAGAGGCAGAAGCTATGGGCGTTCCGGTTATTGTATCAGATATTCCCGGGCCGACAGACGCTATGATTAACGGAAAGACTGGTATTTTGACGCCAAAAGCTGATACTAAGAAACTATACGATAATATGCTGTTTATGTATGATAATAAAGAGCTGTGTAACGAATATGGGGAAAATGGTAAAAGCTTTGCTCGTACATCGTTTGAGCAAAAGGAATTGTTTAGAAGGATAATTGAAGATCGCAGTAGTTTGATCTGCAATAATAAAAGGATTAAATAATAAGAAAAGAAGAACTTCAACAAAGGAAAATATGCTTTAAAAGGATAAAATCATGGAAAAAGAAACATTTACACCATTGGTATCGGTAATAATACCAGTATATAATGGAGCCGATTATATGCGGGAAGCGATAGACAGTGCGTTGGCGCAAACCTATAAAAACAAAGAAATTATTGTTGTAAATGACGGTTCATCCGATAACGGTGAAACAGAACGCATAGCAAAACAATACGGAGATAAAATCCGATATATTTATAAGGAAAATGGCGGTGTTTCCAGCGCTCTTAACACAGGCATAAGAAACATGAGAGGAGAATATTTTTCCTGGCTTTCTCATGACGATGTATATACGCCAGATAAAATAGAAAAACAGATAAAGGCATTATCTGATATTGAAAACAAGACAACATTAGTGTGCTGTGATTATGTTCATATCGATAAAAATTCAAAAGTGATTGGAAATATTTCGCGAGCATCAGATGGGGTAAAGTTACTGTCGTGGGAAGAAATGCTGGTAAGTCTTTTCAAAAATGGACCTATGCATGGGTGTGCCTTGCTCATCAATAAATCTATTTTTGAAGAGGTTGGAATGTTTGATGAATCCTTGAGATATTTTCAGGATGTGTTTATGTGGTATAAGATTTTTGTGGCTAAACACGCAATGCTTTCAACATCGGATATTTGTGTTAAGGGAAGAATTCATGACAAACAACTTACGC
This sequence comes from Clostridia bacterium, assembly GCA_017523005.1. Classification (GTDB taxonomy): domain Bacteria; phylum Bacillota; class Clostridia; order RGIG6154; family RGIG6154; genus RGIG6154. The sequence goes on along the minus strand of JAFWXG010000158.1, from coordinate 1,384 downwards.
AAAAAGGACATTTGTTATTCCGCAAGGATAGCGAAACAGTAAGTGCTGTTATAATTCCACAGCTGTTGCAAATTAGCACGAAAAAGAACAATTTTTTGTTTGAGTATGTCAAGTACAATGCAAAATATGGTAATAGGCGTATTGTAAAGAATGTACGAACCCAGGCAAAAGGAACCAAACTCATTGGTACAAAAGAAACTTTGACGATTAGTTTAATGAGTATATATAGTGTTATTCGACCTATTATCCGCAAGATATTTTATCGCGTATTTAGGAGGATAAACATTGCATAGAAGAAGGAGAGTCTATGTGGGAATTTTACATTTTGTTGCTATTTCCGTTAGCAATTCAGCACTTTAGAGTAAAAGATCATGTTATTGATTACCAGAAGAAAAACCATAGAGCGTTACTTTTCTTCTTTGTAGTAATGACAATACTTATGGCTTTGCGACACGAAAGCGTCGGAACAGATAATGTAAGCTACATATTTTATTTTAAACGCTTTTCAAGACTGAGTTGGAATCAACTTGACAATGAACCTATTGAATTGGGATTTGCTTATTTCAATAAAATTATTTCTTTAATTTCAAAAGAACCACAGTTTTTCTTGGCGGTTACGGCGATTGTAACTGTAGTAATAATCTATCCGACCTACAAGAGACTGTGTATTGATTCGTCTTTGACGATTATTCTCTATGTTACGATGTCAACATTTGTAATGTCATTTTCAGGCATCAGACAAATGCTTGCCGTTGGAATAGGCTTTATCGCATACGAGTTTACGCGAAACAAGAAATTGTTTCCGTTTATAATTTGCGTAATATTGGCGGCAATGGTTCATACAAGTGCATTTATGTTGTTGATTATGTATCCGCTCTATCACGCAAAAATAAGCAGGAAATGGCTTATTGCAGTTGTTCCTGCTATTGCTGTTGTATTTGCGTTTAATACACAGATATTTTCTGTTATAAGCATACTTTTGGAACAATTCACGGAGTATGATACAAGCATATCGCAGACAGGTGCATATGCTATGCTAATTTTGTTTGCTGTATTTTCCGTGTTTTCTTTTGTTATTCCTGATGAGACCAAGCTTAGTTCCGAAGCAATAGGACTAAGAAATTTTTTGCTGTTTTCGGTTGTATTGCAAATGTTTGCGCCTCTCCATACGATAGCAATGCGTATGAATTATTATTACATCATTTTTATTCCGTTACTACTTCCAATGATCATTGAAGCGCACAACCCACGCTGGAAGAAGATTGCAAGAGTGGGTAGGAATATTATGGTTATATTCTTATTATTATATTTCTTTTATAACGCGTATACCAGCACCAGCAATCTGGATGTGTTTCCGTATCGCTTCTTTTGGGAGGGTGTTTGA
>JAFWXG010000157.1 GCA_017523005.1 Clostridia bacterium | reverse complement strand
TGGGGACAAAATTACAAAAAGGGAAAGTATAAAGAGGGGAATTGCCCCTCTTTTTTTGTTTTTAAAAAGATATAGTGAGAAGCTTACAGTTCTTATCGTAATCAAACCTAAAATCCCGAAATAAAGCCATAAAAGCATAATTTTACTCCTTCTGGTTAGTCCTTATATTTTTAAAAGAGATGTTGACATTAAATTTTGCATTTTTATATTTTTGGTCAAAATTGTATTTTATAAAATCCTGCTCGGTTAAAAATTTTCGTTTTGCGTGGGAAGATAATTTTAAAACATCGCAGTTTATTCTTTGTGTGTGTTCTAAAAATTCCATTACAGAGCTTTTAAGCTCTTTTTTTAGAATGTTTTCAGAAAATTTTATATCCTTAAACAAAATTTCTTCTCCCGACACAGGTTCGCCCGTAAGAAAGATACTTATGGTTATTTTTGGAACTTTTTCTGCTTTTATGCTAAATCGGGGAGGGGCCTCTGCGTCTAAACGAAACAGACCTTTTTGGGTTTCAAAGTTTAAATGAACAAACTCATTTTTTATTAAATTTAAAAGTAAAACCTCTTTTGAATGAAAAGTATCTTTCATTTGATAATCTTTGAAAATTGCCATTCCGCTACAGGAAAGTCCGCTGCCTGAAATGAGGTAGGGAACAGAAAAAACATTTTCATCATTAAAAAGTGTATTTGTGTTCTGCTTAACCGAATATGTCGAATACATATTATCAAAAAAATCCTCGTAGTACCTTGACGGATTTAATTCTAACGGCGAAGATGCTGATTTTAGACATGAGTATGCATCATCTTTACACACTGCAATATCAAATTGAGTTCTTGACGACAACGCATTTTCAAAGTCTGTTTTTAATTGTTTAATGCCGAGTTTTGCAATTTCTTCCGAGAATACAACCAATTTTAAGTGAGATAAGTCTGTAATTTTTGCAATACGGTCATTTGCAAGAGATGCAGCCATTTGTACTGATGATGTTTCAAAGCTGTATATGGTAAGGGGAGCTTCATCGCCAGGCTCTGAGTCTATTCCGCTTCCTATATTTAGGGGTACTGCATACTGGAAAGAAATTTTATAAGGCTCATTTTCGCCTCTGTCTATTCCCACGGCAACAACATAAGCTAAATCATCAATCTCGGTTGAGTCATAGCAACCGCAAAGCAAAAGACAAACAAATAAGGGAATGACTTTTTTCAGCATTTTCTGTTATTATCCTTTCTTAAAAAAATAATAGGCAGTAAAAAGGGAATGACCCACAAAAAAGAACTTAAACCTTTTAAGAAAAGCTGTCCTTTGGGATTAAAAAATGTTATACCGCTTAATGAGATTATTATAAGCGAAATAGGATATACAACAGCTTTTGTGTCTTCAATCTCATAGGCTGAACAAAAGAACATGGCTGAAAAACGAAGAATAGAACTTAAATATAAAAATCCTGAAATTGCATAAAGGATTAAAAACAGGCTGTCACTTTTGCTTAATAATCCCGATTGTATTACATAAAGAAGCGGTAAATTTTTAGAATTTGCACCAACTAACAGATATGCTAAAATCACAACAAGATACAAAAATAGTGAAATTCCTATAACGCTGAACCCGGTTTTTTTGTTAAATTTGTCTGTGATTTCGGGAAGATAAAGCAGTAAAATAAATTCAAACATTGAGGAAAAAAGGAATATACTGGCTTTTATCATAGCAGAAAAACCTTTGCCCAAAATGGGAGTAAGGTATGTTAAATCAAAAGTTTTTATGCTTGTTGCGATTAAGGATATTACTAACAAATACAAAATCGGAACGAAAAAACCGTTGATTTTACCCAAAGTTTTTAAGCTGTTTTTTGATGCAAATACCATACAGGCCCCAAATACCAAAGTTATAAATGCAAGAGGGGAACGCAAAAACCAAATAGTTTTTGTAAAGTAAACAAATCGGCTTAATATAATCGCACCGTAAATTATCAAAAAGAAAGACAAAAGAGTTAAAAACACCTTGTTGCTGAATGCTTTTGAGATGTTCTTCGAGGTGTAAAACCAATAGAGCAAAAATGTGATTAAATACATTACAAGGATAAATAAGATTGCTCCCGCGCCTAAAAGGTCGGTAAAATCCTTAGGCGTGATTAAAAACAGTTTTGCACAAAAAAGATTTACAAAAAGAGCTATTGCCTCTATATTTGAAAGTTTACAATCGCTCATAAATTATTCCTCCCATTTTCTGCTTGTATCTGCCTGAACCCTTTGCCTTTGAGCATTTACATAGGTGTGTC
>JAFWXG010000156.1 GCA_017523005.1 Clostridia bacterium | reverse complement strand
TGCAACTTCAACTCATGTTTTGAAAGAAAATGCACCTTTAATGTATCGCCAGATGGAATAGATGAGAGTTTACTGCCATAGTATGTATAAAAAGGAGGTACAGCTATGGAAGATAAACGAATGCAGGCGCAAAACATTATACTTGAGGACAGAGAGCGATTAAGTATATCAAGTGTTTTGGATGTTGAAGAATTTTGCGAAGATAAAATCACACTCGAAACTTCATTGGGATATCTTGAAGTGTGCGGTGCAGACCTTAAAATGAACAAGCTGTCTGTAGAAACGGGCGAACTTACCATCGAAGGAGAAATAAACTCAATTATTTACACAGATGAAAGCAGTAAACAAAAGGGTAGTTTGCTTTCTAAACTCTTCAGGTGATTGATATGGACACCGAATTGATTTTTGAGATAAGAGTGTTTTTTCTTTGCGGATTATGCGGAATTGCCTGTGCGGTTGTTTATGACTTGTTAAGAATAATAAGAAGAGTTTTTAACACAGGGTCAAAGATGACTTTTTTTATGGACATAATCTTCTGGATTATGTGTACTATCTTAACTTTTGGAATGGTGTTTTACGCAAATTACGGACAAATAAGATGGTATGAGGGGGTAGGTCTTGTTCTGGGTGCATCCGTATATTTCTTAAGTGCGAGTAAGATGGTAACAGACGGAGGCGTCTTGTTTTTAAAATTTGTAATTTCGTTACTTAAAAATATACTTAAAGTAGTTATTTTTCCTTTTGCAGTAATTTTTAAAGGCTTAAGCAAATTTTTTAGAAAATATTATATAAAAATTCGTAAAAAAAACAGTAAAAAATAGGTTGACATTAGCAAGGTTTTGGTTTAAAATAAAAAAGAGAGTTGAATTTTATACCAGATTTCTTAAAAAATAAAGAAAGGATGTGGTAAAGTGGCTGTGAAAAAAAGCACAAAAAAAAGAAAAGTTTCAACAAACAAATTGCTGACTATTGTTCTTTGCGCTGCTATTGCAGGACTTTCAGTAACAATGATTTCACAGCAGGTTACAATGTCCAAACTCTCTAAAGAAACAGGAACATTAGAAGCCAAAATTAACGAGCAAAAAGAAGAAAAGGCAAAAATAGACAAGCAGCTCGAAGCACCTAATGAACTTGAACGCGTAGAGCAAATTGCCCGTGACCAGTTAGGAATGTTAAAACCGGGAGAGCGGGTATTTATAGATTCATCAAGATAAAAATCTTAAAGGGGGATTTTTTAAGGTATGCAGTTGGAAGTAGGAAGCGAAGTAACCGGCAAAATAACAGGGGTTACGAATTTTGGCGCATTTGTGCAGATGGACGGCGGAAAAGTTGGTTTAGTACATATCTCGGAAATCGCACTTTCGTATGTTAAGGATATTAACAGCCATGTAAAAGTGGGAGATGAGGTAAAAGCCAAAGTCGTGGAAATCGGTACAGGCGGTAAGATTAGCTTATCTATTAAGAAGGTTTTGGAGGAAGAGCGTAAAAGAAACTCAACTCGTCCTGCAGATGTATCTGTGTTTACAACAAAACAACCCGACGCAGACCTATCCTTTGAGGAAATAATGAGTCGCTTTAAAGCTGACAGCGATGATAAAATGCTTGCACTTAAGCGTAATTTCGAGTCAAAAAGAGGCAGTTCGGGTCGAAAAAGATAATAAAGCAGAGTTTTTACTCTGCTTTTTCCTATTTTTTTACTAAATATACTTGATTTTTCCTGAAAATAGTATATAATATATAAGATAAATAAGGTAATGAAAGGAGAGGTATATATGTTTTATCACAGCACTCGTGACGAGTCAGCACATATATCTTCGGCAGAAGCTATTATAAAAGGACTTGCAAAAGACGGAGGTTTATTTGTGCCAAGTGAAATACCTTGTCTTTCAGCTGATGAAATAAAAACCTTGGCAGACAAAAGCTATCAGGAACGCGCAATTATGATTTTAGGCAAGTTCCTCACAGACTATACTCAAAAAGAAATTACTGATTGCGTTGAAAAGGCATATACAAAAGAAAAATTCGGTACAAACAATATTGCACCACTCTATAAGCTCAATTCAAAAGAGTATGTGTTAGAACTCTGGCATGGTCCAACTTGTGCATTTAAGGATATGGCTCTTCAAATATTGCCACATCTTTTGGTAACAGCAGTTCGCAAGACTGGTGTTGATAAAGAAATAGTAATTTTGGTTGCAACTTCCGGCGATACAGGTAAAGCGGCACTTGAGGGCTTTGCTGATGTATCAGGAACAAGAATAAATGTATTTTATCCAAGTGACGGCGTGTCAAAAGTACAAAAACTCCAGATGGTTACCCAGAAAGGTAACAATGTCAATGTCACAGGTGTAAATGGAAACTTTGACGATGCACAAACAGGCGTTAAAAAAATATTTACAAATGAGAGTTTTTCTTCTTTGGCTGAAACACACGGATTTATGCTTTCTTCTGCTAACTCAATTAACTGGGGCAGATTAGTTCCGCAGATTGTGTATTATTGGTCGGCTTATGCTGATATGTGCAAAGAGGGAGAAATAAACTTTGGAGATAAAGTAAACATTGTTGTCCCGACAGGAAACTTTGGCAATATTTTAGCAGCATATTATGCGTCTGAAATGGGATTGCCTGTAAATAAATTTATCTGTGCATCTAACAGCAACAATGTTCTTACAGATTTCTTAAACACAGGTATATACGATAAAAACAGAGATTTTAATTTAACAATTTCCCCGTCTATGGATATTTTGATTTCAAGCAATTTAGAGCGCTTGCTTCATTTTGCGTCAGGTAGAAATTGTACTGAAACAAAAGAGTATATGGCACAGTTATCAGAAACAGGCAAGTATGAAGTTTCTGAGAAAATCAAGGAATTTTTGAAACAAAAATTCTCAGCAGACTTTGCAGACGATACAGAAACAAAAGAAACTATCCGCAAGGTATTCCAAAAAGACGGATATATCATGGATACTCACACTGCAGTAGCAAAGGCTGTATATGATAAATATGTATCAAAAACAAAAGACGAAACAAAAACAATCATTGCATCTACAGCAAGTCCATATAAGTTCAGCGGAAGCGTTATGGAAGCTTTAGACGGAAGTGACGGCTTGATGTTTGGCAAAGACGAGTTTGAAATCTTAACCGAGCTTAGCGAAAAAACAGGACTTGAAATTCCTGCTTCATTAGCTTCGCTTAAGGATGCAACTGTTTTGTTTGACATAACTTGCGAAAAAGAAGATTTAGAACAGGTTGTTAAGGATTTCTTACGCTTGTAAACTTTAAGGGGGAACGCTCTTGGCAGTATATGCGCTATCTGACTTGCATTTAACATTCCAGGCTGAAAAACCTATGGATGTGTTTGGCGCAGGCTGGGAAAACTATGAGCAGAAAATTTTCGATAACTGGCACAAAACAGTAAAAGACACCGATGAAATTTTAATTCCCGGAGATATATCTTGGGGAATGTATCTAAACGAATGCAGAGAAGATTTTAAATTTATAAACTCACTCCCGGGAATAAAATATATTTCAAAAGGCAATCATGACTATTGGTGGGAAACTGTTACCAAAATGAACGGTTTCTTAAAAGAAAATGAGTTTAACACAATTAAGTTTGTGTATAACAGCGCTTTTGAAACGGAAGAATTTTTAGTATGTGCAACAAAAGGTTACGAAAAGGAAACCGAAGCAAGACTTAAAGAAAGAGAACTTATAAGACTTGAAAATTCTCTTATTGCAGGAAAAAAGTTAGAAAGTCTAAAGCCCGTTGCGGTGATGCTTCATTATCCGCCGTTTTACAAAAACGGAGAGAAAATTGAAGAAATTTTTAGGCTTTTAAAGACATATAATGTTCATACCTGTTTATATGGTCATGTTCACAGCAAAAACCATTCCTATCCTGTAAATGAAAAGATTGATGGAATAGTTTTTAAATTAGTTTCGGCAGACCGTGTAAATTTTTGTCCCATAAGGGTTGCAAATGTGTAAAAAATATGGTAAAATACTTTGGATATAGCATAAATGAGCCAAAAAGCTCTTTAAAAATAATTTCTAAAAGAATATTTTAGGAGGAGAAACACAAATGAGTGCAAAATTAGTTAAGAAGGAAGGCTATACAGTTGATTTTGAAATTACTGTATCTGCCGAAAAATTTGAAGAAGGAATGCAAAAGTCTTACATAAAAAACCGTAAGCACATCATGATTGACGGATTTCGTAAGGGCAAAGCACCAAGAAAATTCATTGAAAAATTATATGGAGAAGCAATTTTCTACGAAGATGCTGTAAATGAATTATTGCCTGAGGTTTATCCTGAAGCAGTTGAAGAGCTTAAATTAGACCCGGTATCCCGTCCTGAAATCGATATTAAAGAAATCGGTTCAGGTAAGGAATTGGTATTAACAGTAAAAGTTGATGTTACACCTGATGTAAAACTTCCTAAATACACAGGTTTAACAGCTGAAAAGAATGTATA
>JAFWXG010000155.1 GCA_017523005.1 Clostridia bacterium | reverse complement strand
TGTTCTTAAAGTCATAGACTTCATAAGCAAAGCTCCTTTTTTATGCGCGAGGCGGATTTGTTCACCTCATAAATTGCGCGCTCTATATCTATTGTCTTAAATTCGTTGTTTTCGTAAACAATTTTGCCGTCAATCATGGTAAGACAAACATCTCTTCCTGATGCTGAATAAACCAAGTTGTTGCATGCGTTGTGAACAGGCTGCATGGACGGACTTGAAGTATCTAAAACAATTAAGTCGGCCTTGTTACCAACCTTTAACGCACCGCAGTCATATCTGCGCTGTGCCAAAGCTCCGTTAATTGTAGCATATCTTAATACATCCTTTGTAGATACCGATAACGGATTTAATTTTACACCTTTGTTTATGAGTGCACACATCTTGATTTCTTCAAACAAATCAAGATTGTTGTTTGATGCAGTTCCGTCAGTTCCAAGTGCTATTTTAATCCCTTTTTCCTGCATTTTTGGAATATCAGCAACACCGCTTGCAAGCTTTAAATTGCTTATAGGGTTATGCACAGCAAAAGTTCCTGATTTTGCTAAAATGTCCATATCCTCATCTGTAAGACATACACAATGTGCTGCAACAACATGGCTGTCTAAAAGACCTGCATTGTAAAAATATTTAACAGGTGTAACACCATATTTTTCTAAACATTCCTTAACTTCGGTTTCTGTTTCGCTCAAATGAATGTGAACAATAGAATTGTTTTCTTTTGCAAAGCAAGCAACATCCTCTACAGTTTTTCTGTTTGATGTATAAACGGCATGAACACTTTTGTCAATTTTTATTCTTCCATTAAAGGAGTCTTTGAATTTTAATGCACAAGCCTCTTCCTCTAAATGATTTTTGTTTTTGATAAAAGGGGTATCATCAAAAGCCATAAGTCCGTTCGAGATATTTGCTTTAAACCCACTGTCGGCACAAGCTTTTGCGTTGCTTTCCATATGTGCATACATATCTGTAACCGAAACAGTTCCAGTGCTTACCATTTCTGCGATTGCAAGCAGGGAAGCGTAGTAGCTGTCATCGTTGTTAATTTTTGCTTCAAAGGGGAAAATTTTATCGTAAAGCCATTCCTGAAGTTTTAAATTTTCAGCATAACCGCGCAGCAAAGTCATGGGCATGTGACAATGAGTGTTGAAAAGACCTGTCATTAGAATTTTGTTTTTTCCGTCATAAACTCTGCCATATCCAGACAAATTCTCAGGCAGTTTATCTCCAATGTAGGTTATAGTATCGTCTGTAACGCCGACAACCATATTTTCTTTTGCATCTAAATTTTCATCGATTATAGTTATTTCCTTGAATAACATAATGTGCCCCCTCGACAAATGTGTTTTAATTAGTATAACATTTTTTGGTTTAAAAATCAAGGACATTCATATTTTGCATAAAATCTTGCAAAAATATATTGAAATAATATGTAGGTTGTGATATAATATTATCTGGTAAAATTTGATTAAACATGGTGAACTTTAATGGAAAAAATAAGACTACAAAAGGTGTTGGCAGAGGCGGGGATTGCATCTCGCCGAAAGGCTGAAGAACTCATCTTATCAGGAAAAATTAAGGTTAATGATAAAGTGGCGGTTTTAGGTCAGAAAGTCGATACAGAATTTGATAAAATTGAATACAACGGAATGCCTGTCAAGGCTGAAAATAAAAAATATTATATTATGCTTTATAAACCGGAGGGTTGTGTATGCACATTAAAGGATGAGCTTGACAGACCAACCGTTATGGAATATGTTTCAGATATTCATGCAAGGATTTTTCCAATCGGAAGACTTGACTTCGATACTGAAGGCTTGTTGCTTTTAACCAACGACGGTGATTTCGCAAACGGGATTACACACCCGTCAAAAAATATTGAGAAAACCTATATTGCTCATATTAAAGGCGGTCATGTTTCACAGGAAAAGCTTTCAAGGTTAAGGAAAGGTATTAAGCTTGATGACGGAATGACAAAGCCTGCAAAGGTAAGACTTGATACTATTTACAATAATGGTACATCGTTAGTAGAGATTACTATTACGGAGGGCAGAAACAGACAGGTAAGGAGAATGTTTGAAGCAATAGGACATCCTGTGATTGCACTGAAAAGAACAAAAATAGGGAGTTTAGAGCTTGGTAAATTGCCGTACGGAAAATGGAGACATTTAAATCCTGCGGAAATTAAAAGTCTTTCATAAAAAAAGATTAAGGAGGATAAAAATGGGAAAGTTGACAGCACGAGAAAGAATAAATGCTTTGTTTGATCAGGGTACATTTGTGGAGATTGGTGCTTTGGTGCGTCAGAACACAGCATCAATTGAACAGGTGTTGAATGAATCAACAGAGGGCGTAATCACAGGTTACGGTTCTGTAGATGGCAGACTTGTTTTTGCTTATGCGCAAGATGCATCAGTATTAAATGGTGCAGTTACTGTCATGCAGGCAAAGAAAATTGTAAGAATTATGGAGCTTGCTAAAAAAGCGGGTGCTGCACTTATCAGCATAATAGATTGCGGCGGCGGATATATTGAAGAAGGTATATCACTCCTTGATGCTTATAATGACCTTTTAACAAAATCTATGGAGATTAAAAGTTCAATTCCGCAGATTAGTATTGTGGCAGGTTATTGCACAGGTGTTTCTGCAATGATTGCTCAAATAAGCGATGTAATTATTATTGCAGAAAAAGATGCTAAGATGTATTTGCAGGCAGGTCAGTGCTTTGGTATTACAGATGAAGAATTTGGTAACTACAAATATGCTTTGGAAAATGGTGTTGCACACCTCAGTGCACCTGAAGACAGTGATGCAATAGCACTTGCAAAAGAGGTTTTGGCATTCTTGCCTGACAATCTTATAAGCGAGCCGTTTGCAGAAGTTTGCGAGGATGATTTGAACCGCGCTTGCGTGATTTCGCCTGATACCGATGAAATTTTGGCAGTAGTTTCTGATATTGCAGACAAAGGCTCTGTTTTGGAGCTCAAAAAATATTACGCAAGAGAAAGCTTTACAGCTTTTGCAAGAATGGACGGCAAGGTGGTAGGCTTTGTTGCAAACAACCATAAGCTAAATGGCGGTGCATTAACTGTTGATTCTATGAACAAAATGGAAGAATTCGTAAATCTTTGTGACGGACTTAACATTCCTGTTATTACCTTGGTTAATACAGTAGGATATAAATTTGAGTTATGTGAGTCAAAACAGATTATGGACTCTGCAGTTTCTTTAAATGCAGTTTATAAAAGT
>JAFWXG010000154.1 GCA_017523005.1 Clostridia bacterium | reverse complement strand
CAATACATAGCAAGGAGGATTTTAAAAATGCCAACTGAAACAAGCAGAAGAGCCATTGTAAAGCAACTTATGGACAAAGGTAAAAAAGAGGGTTCATTATCTTACCAGGAGATTGCGGACGCTTTGGAGGCAATAGAATTAGAACCCGAACAGATAGAGAATATCTATGAAAGTTTGGAAAACATGGGTATTGAGATTGTCGGGGACAAGACTGAAGAGCCTGAAGAAAAAGATCACGATAAGGAAAGTCTGGAATTAGAAGAGCCTGATGAGGCAACATTAAAGCGTGATTTAGCTGCTATTGAAGCAGAAGAAATTTCCACTCAGGAAATGGAAGATTTGTCTGTTCCCGAGGGCGTAAGTGTAGAAGACCATGTAAGAATGTATTTAAAGGAAATTGGCAGAGTACCTCTCCTTTCTGTGGAAGAAGAAGTTGAACTTGCACAGCTTATGATTAACGGCGATGAAACTGCAAAACAGCGCCTTGCGGAAGCAAACTTAAGATTGGTTGTATCTATTGCAAAACGATATGTTGGTAGAGGGATGCAATTTTTAGACTTAATTCAGGAAGGTAATTTAGGCTTAATAAAAGCTGTTGAGAAGTTCGATTATACAAAAGGCTATAAATTCTCAACCTATGCAACATGGTGGATCAGACAGGCAATTACACGCGCTATTGCAGACCAGGCAAGAACAATAAGAATTCCTGTTCACATGGTAGAAACAATCAATAAACTCATGAGAATTCAGCGTCAGTTAATTCAGGAAAACGGCCGTGAACCACAGCCTGAAGAAGTTGCAAAAGAAATGAATATGTCAATAGACAAAGTTCGTGAAATCATGAAAATTGCTCAAGAGCCTGTGTCACTTGAAACACCTATTGGCGAAGAAGAAGACAGTCATTTAGGTGACTTTATTCCTGATGACGATGCTCCTGCACCTGCAGATGCCGCATCGTTTACAATGCTTAAAGAACAGCTTAATTCAGTGCTTGAAACTTTGACAGACAGAGAAGCAAAAGTTCTTCGTCAGCGTTACGGTTTAGATGACGGCAGAGCAAGAACATTAGAAGAAGTTGGCGTAGAATTTGGAGTAACACGAGAAAGAATTCGTCAGATTGAAGCCAAAGCACTTCGCAAACTTCGTCATCCGTCACGAAGCAAAAAACTTAAGGATTATTTAGAATAAAATAAGTACTTAAAAAAACCCGTTACCAACTGGTAACGGGTTTTGATTTTGCTATTTTTATGCGATAAAACCAGCAACTTTAAGTGCAAAGTAAATTGCAAATAAAGCTGTAGAAATCCATATAACAGGCTTGATATCTTTGATTTTGCCTGTGCAAACTTTTAAAATAACCCAAGACAACATACCAAACATAATACCATTTGCGATTGAGTATGTGAAAGGCATCATAATGATTGCAAGGAATGCACTGATTGTATCGGCAGCATCGCCATCAAAATCAACATTCTTAACAGCAGAAAGCATAAGCAAACCAACATAAAGCATAGCAGGTGTTGTAGCAAAGCCAGGGATTGCAAGGAATAATGGAGCAAGCGGAATAGCGATTAAGAACATAATTGCTGTTGTAACAGCAGTTAAGCCTGTTCTGCCACCTGCAGCAACACCAGCACTTGATTCAACATAGCTTGTAACAGTAGAAGTACCAAGGCAAGCACCAACAACTGTACCTACAGCGTCAGCCATTAAAGCACCTGAAGCTTTAGGAAGAGAACCATCTTCGTTGAGCAAGTTGCCTTTCTGAGCAACACCGATAAGAGTACCTACAGTATCAAATATATCTGTGTAAAGGAATGTAAATACAACAACTGCAAATCCAACGAAGTCTTTTGCGATAAATGCAAAATCAAACTGGAATAAAGCAGGTGCAGCAAAGTTTCCTTTAATAGCTTCCCATGAAAGGTTAGGAATTACAGAATAAACACCATTTGCAGGGTCTGGAACATACCAACCAACAAGTTCTGCGAGAATGCCAAGTACCCATGTAATAATAATACCAAGTAAAATAGCGCCAGGAACTTTGTAGTGATTAAGAATAGCAATTACTAAAAGACCTACCAATGATAAAACAACACCGGGAGTGGCAACATTGCCAAGTGCAACAGTTGTTGCAGGGTCTGCGATAACAATTTTTGCATTGATAAGAGCAATAATTGTGATAAATAAACCGATACCTGCTGTAATACCGAACTTCAAGTTTGCAGGAATTTTGTTAACTAAAGCTTCTCTGAACTTAAAGATTGAGAGTATCATAAATATAATACCTTCAATCAAGATAGCTGTAAGAGCAACCTTGTATGAGTAACCCATAGCACCGCATACTGTAAATGCGAAGAATGCGTTAAGTCCCATACCTGAAGCAAGAGCTACTGGGTAGTTAGCAAAGAACGCCATGCAGAGTGTAGCAATAGCTGCAGAAAGTGCAGTAGCCATAAAAATACCTGCTGGTGTAGCGCCTTCGATGCCACCTAAATAGCTTGGGTTAACTGCGAGAATATAAGCCATAGCAAGGAATGTAGTAATGCCGGCAATAATCTCTGTTTTAACAGTTGTGCCCTTTTCTTTCAAACGAAAGAATTTTTCCATAAAAACATCTCTCCT
>JAFWXG010000153.1 GCA_017523005.1 Clostridia bacterium | reverse complement strand
GATCAAGCGAATTTTACAGGCTTGCTAACATTCACAGTAAGTATGTTCAACATATTATTGTAAAAGAGCCTTTGAAACTTGCTAGTCAAGAACAGACAATAACCGAACTGGCAAAGCTATTTTTATCTGATGAAAGTCTGTTAATTTTTTTCAGAAGCCAGTTAGCCGACAAAACCATAAGGCAAAATTATAAAAACGGCTTAAAAAAGGCACTGGCAAACCCAAACGCAGAAGATGTAAAGAAATTTGTAGCAGTTATTTTTGTGTCGTTTTCACAGCCTTCTTTTGCCAATAAGGTAAAAGTGATTTACGACCATTTCCGCAAATGTGGGTTTGATGCTGTACCAGATTTGGCTGATGTAATATTTCTGGGCAACAAAACAGCTACAATTATATTAAGCACGGAGAAAGTTGAATTTTTAGAAGCAGTTAAATTCAACTGATGATATTTAAAAAAGAGAGGTAAACAACTAATGGACGCAATTTTAGATTCTTTGGAAGTATTAGAAAGAAAATTACTGTACATTCAGAGCGTTATAAAGCTGTCAAAGAGTACACTTAAAACATTTGATGAACAGGACGAGCGTACAGCGTTTCTAATGGAAGGGCTGAAAACTATTGAAATGTTTCTGCCTTATGAGGAATTAGCGGAGTTATACGAACAACTCATTATACAGAACAATATGCAGGAAGCTGATGAAAAAGAAATCATTCTTGATGATAATGACCTGCCGTTTTAACAAAAGAAGGTGTAACACGCTTGAATAAAGACATACAGAACTTTTTGAACCACCTAGACAGGGTAATAAACCTGTCAAATATATTCGTAGAATACAGTTGCATTGATGAGACCGCATTTTTTCTCTTAACTGCACAGATAGAAGACCTTGAAAAAGAATATAAAAAGGTTGATGCTCTGCTAGAGTGTATTCGGTGAAAACAAAAATGTCGGGAGAAATCATGTAATATATATTTAATACATGATATTTCCCGACAAATACATAACGGCTCTTTGAAGATTAAATGTTATTTTATGCGTATGTGTTCTTTTGGCTGATTCTGTTGTAACAACCGTTCTAACGGTGTGAAGGTGTCCAGATTCTGCTTTAAATCATCACTAAACATCTGTACATAATGCTCTGTTGTTCTGATATCACTGTGACCTAATAAACGCTGTAAGCGAAAAGAATCAATATTGCAATCACGCACAGCTATTTTGGCGAATGTATGTCTAAGGGCATGATGCCCTAAACATTCAACACCCCTGTTGTCGCAATACCGTCTGATTGCTTTATCAGCACCGCCACGGCTCAAAGGTTCTCCATGTTCTGTACAAAACAACTTGTCTGTTGATTCTCCCTGTCGAATGTCCATATACTGCTTTAGAATGAAAATAAGAGACGAAGAAAGCGGAACTGTCTGCAAGCGTTTATTCTTTGTATGAGGTAGCGTTATAAAGCCGTCAATCAAGTTCACATCTGCATTAGTAATACTCAAAACGCTACTGATTCTGTTACCAGTGCCCAGAATGTAATTGATAATAACCCATGTGCGATATTCTGAAAAAGAGGCTGTTTCTGGCTTTTGCAGTAAAATATTTAATTCTTCTGTTGAGTAAACCGCCTTTGCAGATTCTTGCGTTTTCAGCTTAGAAAACTTTAACTTATGCGATAAATAACCCTGTTCATACAACCAACGGAAAAAGGTATTTAACGATGTACTGCAAGAGTTGACGCTAACTTCTTTGATATCTTTTTTCATGCGAAAAAATACAAAGCTATTTAGAAATTCTTGTGTAATCTGTTCTGTGGTTTTGATGCTGTTAGCCTCTGCAAAATCATAAAACAGAGAAAAGTAAATTTCTTTATTTCGCAAGGTATCAGCAGAATAACCATGTAATTTACATTCAAAAATATACTTGTCAAACAAAGCGTCAATACGGTTTTCTTTTGTGATTGTTCGTTTCATGTGTCTACACTTCCCCTTAGAATTTCAAAAAAGAGCGTGTAGACAGTAAAAAGTTTACAGAAAACAAAAAAGCCCATGAACTACAGTCATTAACTGCTTTTCATAGGCATTTTTTCTGGCGGAGAGAAAGGGATTTGAACCCTTGATACAGTTGCCCGTATACACGCTTTCCAGGCGTGCTCCTTCGACCACTCGGACATCTCTCCAT
>JAFWXG010000152.1 GCA_017523005.1 Clostridia bacterium | reverse complement strand
GTATTCTTTTAAAGTGCTGATTGCCTTTTCAACAACAGGCAAATCTGAGTCACTGCCCATAATAATTCCAACTTTTTTCATGGTAATCCTCCTTAAAATTAAATAAACAAAAAGGGTAGTCCTATCCTTTGGCTAAAGACAGGGCTGCCCAGACGGTCGGCATCAAATTATTCCCTGCTCCCTTGTGGGCATTTCCACATTTCCGTCAGTTACAGGAAATTAAACAAAAAATGACACCTATATTATAAACTATTTAAGGTAAAAAGTCAATGCAATTTAACAAAATTCTTCCTATAAATTGTACTTAATTTTGATGTGGTTTATTTTTTGTAAAACAGGCTTACCCAAAACAAACATAAAAAAGGCTGTAGCTACGCCGTGAAGTGCATCAAAAGGCGCTCCTAATACGATGTACGACCATATAATTCCGAAATTTATATTCTGTTCCCATACGAGTGCAGATGATGTGTTTAAAATGCCTCCGTAAAGAACAATTATGCTTAAAAACCCAAACGCCCCTAAAATAGGACTTTTTATGAGTTTAGGACGGTTATAGAAAATAAGACCTGCAACAAATCCGCAAATTCCCATTGTAAACATCTGCCACGGAGTCCACGGACCCTGCCCGAAAAACATATTTGATACAAATGCGGTCAGTGCACCTGTAAGAAAGCCAATGTTTCCGCCAAATGCAATACCTGAAAGCATTATTATTGTAAGTGTCGGTTTAAAATGCGAAACCGACGCAAACAAAAGTCTGCTTCCAACGGCAAGGGCAGTTAAAATTGCGAGCAAGACAATTTCTCTCGCCTTTGGCTTTTTGTGTTCAAAGCCCGCCAAAAACGGAATTAAAATCTCTAAAATTATTGCAAGAGAAACAAAATAGTGCTGACGCTCACTTAAAAACTTATTTCCAAAAAATATTGTGGCAGGCACTAAAATTAAAATGATTAAAAGTGTAAACCACGGCATTTTAAATGTTTTGTTATTTGTTTTCATTTTTGTTTCCTCCTAATGCTAAAATCAAGTCTAAAGTTGTTGCAATATTTTTAATTTTTCCTCTTGCTATACGGCTTGAAGCGGTTGTGTAATAAGCATTATTGCCGAAAAACTCCCGCGGTGTACCCGATGCAGAAATTGTGTTATCAAAAAACATACAACACCTGTCTGCAACCTTTGCGCAAAATTCTACATCGTGCGAAACCATAATAACTGTCATTTGCTTTTTTGCGAGTTCTTTTAAGCCTTTACATAATTTTTCCTTAAATTTTGCGTCCATACCTTTTGTCGGCTCGTCTAACAGTAAAATGTCTGGACTTGTGAGCAAGACCATCGCAAGTGCTGCGCGCTGAATCTGACCACCCGAAAGGTCAAACGGATGCCTTTCCAAAATGTCTGAAATTTCGCAAAAATTTATTATTTTTTCTAAATTTTGCTCATTTTCACTAATTTTTTTAAGGTCATCGAAAACAGTGTTTTCAGTAAACAAATTTATTGGATTTTGCGGTAATACAGCAGTTTTTCCATCTTTAAAAAGCTTTCCGCCATACGCTTTTTTAACTCCCCCCAAAACATTTAAAAGTGTAGATTTTCCTGTTCCGTTTCCACCTAAAATTGCAAAAATCTCTCCCTTAAAAACTTCTAAATTCAAATCCCTCAAAATATCGGCAGAATTCTTTTCATACCTGAAAAATAAGCCTTTTCCTTTTAATGCAAATTCATTTTCAAATTCCCTTTTTTTGTAGGGAATTTGCTTTACTTCTTTATCAAAAATCCATGTTCGCCCCTCGTTTACAGTAAGAGGAATTTCCCTTTTTTTATCATGTTCACAAGATAAAAACACCTTAACAGATGACGGTAGTGATAAGCATAAATCATGCTCCTTTTCTGCCAAAATGTTTGACACTTTCTTAGGGGTGTCAAATGCTAAAATTGCACCCTCTTCCATGGCAATTATTCTGTCAGATAAAGGAATTGCATCTTCTAACCTGTGTTCTGACAAAATTATGGTTGTACCGGTTTCCTTGTTGATGCGTGAAAGGGTGTGCAAAAAATTTTCGGCAGATATGGGGTCAAGCTGTGCGGTAGGCTCGTCGAGTACTAAAATTTCGGGTTGCATCACTATCTGTGATGCCAAATTAAGGAGCTGTTTTTGTCCGCCTGAAAGCTCGTGTACTTTAGCCTGCATCATGCGATGTATACCAAAAAAAGTAGATGTTTCTGCAATTCTTCTGCTCATTTCCTCTCTTTTTAGACCCATGTTTTGGAGTCCGAACGCAAGTGAGCTCCACACCTTGTCACAAACAAGTGCAATATTTGGATTTTGCCCAACAAAACCAACTAAAGAAAAGTCGGTTTCCGAAACAGGTTTCCCTGAAATAAAAACTTTACCTTGCCTTTTCCCTGACGGAGTCTGTTCTTTTTTTATATGCTTTAAAAGAGTTGTTTTGCCACACCCCGATGCACCGAAAATAGTTATAAATTCGCCTTTTTTTATTGTTAAATTTATATCTTTTAAAATTTCTTTGTCCTGATTAGGATAGCAAAAACTTAAATTTTTGATTTCAATAAAGTCCATTTTATTTCCTCCTTTCCGTCGTACAAAATCGGAAGTATAGCCAATATCAAATATGATATATAAAACAGTGGTACATCTTTTATTTTTGTGAAATACGGGTAATATGAAAAGTCAAATTTACCTGACACAATTCCGTAAACAATGGTCGTAGAAGCAATAAGCGTTATGCCTATAAACACAAAATCCGCAAAATGAAATTTGTAGGCAAGATAGCTTGTTCTTTTTCTTGTGCCAAATCCCATGCAGGACATATAATCCGCAGTTTCCATAGAGTTTTCGATAATCGGAAGAACTGAGGCAGAAATAACCTTTGCGCCAGTTTTTAAAAATCCATCATTTTCGTCTATGATGCCTATTCCTAAAAACGCATCTTTGGTGTTTTTTAAGTGTTCTTTTACCCTCGGTATAAACTGAAAGACCATTGATATGGTAAGAGCAATACCAGGTGAAATTTTTTGCATTAAATACTGTATATTTTCGGCAGGAAACACTATCTGAAAGCTGAAAAACCAAAAAAGGACAGACAAAAGCATAACCCCTGCCGCAAGTCCATATAAAAGTGCCTCTAATGTTACAGGCACACCAAAGACATAAAATAATACCTTGCCTATGTGGTTAAATAGTGGATTTAAAATGGTGCTTGTGATTGCTACGGGGAGTCCGAAATAAACTAAATACTTAACCGCCTCGCCTTTTTTTAAGAAAACTGCGTACAAAAAGGCACATATTGAAGAAATCACAAGGCATACGGGGTTTAGCAAAATAACAGAAAATACAATCATGAATAAAAACCATAAAAACACCGTAACAGGATGCAAGCGTGTAAGACCTCTCATATTTTCTCCTTTCAAAAAATAAAGCTGCGACCAATAGGTCACAGCTGTTTTTCTGCGAAATACATCCTTTTTTATAAGGCAAACAAAGGGTATATAAACCCTCTATTTGTTTATGCAGGTCTTCTGACTCACACCCTTTGAATTTATCGTGCCGATTGCTTGCCTTCTCAGTTCCCCAATGACCGACTTTCGTCGAAAAGCAATCTGCGTTAGGTGTATACAGCGGCAGTTACCGTTTAGGATTTGCACCCAATTCCCTTTTCACCCGCTTTGGCTAAACCGCCAGAGCAGACACATAAAATGTTATGTATTTTTTAATTTTCCCTTAAATTAGAATTTGCATACGCATCTGTTGATTGGAAATCCTTTTTCTGAAAATGTTTTTTCATATTCTGTCATGATGTTATTTTCGTTATAAGGACTGTTATGCAAGTCAAAGCAAAGCTCTGAAACCTTAACATTCATAAACTCAAATTCTTCCAACGAGAAATCAAACAAAGGCCTGTTATCTGTTTTAAAATGCAAATCTCCGTCGGGCTTTAAAATTTGTCTGTATTTTTCTAAAAATCTTCTGTAAGTAAGTCTGCGTTTTGCCTGACGCGCCTTTTTCCACGGGTCGCTGAAATTTAAGTAAATGCGATCAATTTCGTTTTCGTCGAACATATCAAGAAGCTTTTCTGCGTCATCGCAAATACAAATTACATTAGATATCTCTTCGGCTTTGATTTTTTCGAGAGTTAAAATCAGGGCGTCAATACATTTTTCCATCGCAACATAATTTATTTGGGGGTTGCGTTTTGCAAGCTCTAAAATAAATCCGCCCTTTCCACATCCGATTTCTAAATGCAGAGTGTCTGATTTATTCTTAAAAAGTTCACGCCATTTTCCTTTATTTTGTTCAGGGGTTTGTGCAACATAAGAAATGCACGCCTCAAAGCGAGAGTCCCTGTTTTTCTTTTTTCTCATTCTCATAGATTAAATTCGCCTTTCGGTTTAGTTGTTGCGGTTTCTTGCCTTTGCACGCAAATTGTTATCTAAAATTTTCTTTCTTATGCGAATGCTTAACGGTGTAACCTCAATGATTTCGTCACTTGTAATAAATTCTATTGCTTCTTCTAAACTCATCTTTTTGGGGGGAATTAAGCGAAGTGCTTCGTCAGAGCCTGATGCACGCATATTTGTTACATGCTTTTTCTTGCATACATTTACATTGATATCTTCAGCTTTTGGGGATACACCAACAATCATTCCCTCATAAACCTCCATACCAGGCTCAACAAACATTATACCTCTTTCCTGAGCATTGAAAATACCGTATGATACAGCTTCGCCTGTTTCAAATGCAACAAGCGAACCTGTAAGTCTGCCCGCAATTTCGCCCTTGAATGGCTGATAACCGTCAAATACAGAGTTCATAACGCCCTCGCCCTTTGTATCAGTTAAAAATTCATTTTTATAACCAAACAAACCTCTTGACGGAATAGAAAATTCAAGTCTCATACGAGACCCCATAGGTGCCATTGTGGTAAGTTCTGCCTTTCTTGTTCCCATTTTTTCCATAACAGAACCAACTGAAGTTTCGGGTACATCAATAACAAGCCTTTCCATAGGCTCGCAGGTTACACCGTCAATTTCTTTTATCAAGACCTTAGGTGCGCCGACAGCAAATTCATATCCCTCTCTGCGCATATTTTCAATGAGTATCGACAAGTGCATTTCGCCCCTGCCTGATACTTTAAATGCATCGGTTGAGTCTGTGTCTTCAACGCGAAGTGAAACATTTTTTTCAAGTTCTAAATATAATCTTTTTCTTAATTGCCTTGATGTAACGAATTTGCCTTCAGTTCCAGCAAATGGTGAATCGTTAATTGAAAAATTCATGGATAGCGTAGGTTCATCGATTTTTATTAAAGGAAGTGCCACTGGGTTAACTAAACAAGAGATAGTTTCGCCTATTTGAATATCAGAAAATCCTGCAATGCCAACG
>JAFWXG010000151.1 GCA_017523005.1 Clostridia bacterium | reverse complement strand
ACCCTTGCTTGCAGACTTGTGCTGTTAGAAGTTCCAAGCACAGTATCTGGAGTGGGGCGGGAAACCATTACTTCAAATCTGTAGTCGTTTTCCAAAAGATTTTTTAAAAATATTCCCACTTCGTAATTTATATCCTGTTCAACCAATCCGTTTCCTACAGCGCCCGTGTTTGGACCGTAAGGATTGTGTCCTTGGTCAATAAAAATTTTAATAGCCATAATGCTCTCCTTTCACATAATACAGTTTATGTGAAAAAACTTTAAATTGACAATTTCTTATTGATATGATAAAATTACCATGTATGATAACTACGGAGGAAAACACATGGAAAAAGTGTTGGTTGCCATGAGCGGTGGAGTAGACAGTTCCTGCACTGCAATGAAATTGCTTGAAAAAGGATATGAAGTATCAGGCGTTACATTAAGGCTTTGCGGTGATGAAGACCAAGATGCTAAAAAAACTGCTGAAAAATTAGGTTTTTCACACAAAACTATAGATTTAAGAGAATGTTTCTCAAATACTGTTATAAAAGACTTCACAGAAAGCTACAAATCGGGAGAAACTCCTAATCCATGTATTGTATGTAATAAAAAAATAAAATTCGGAGAACTTTTGGATTATGCTTTAGAAAACGGATTTTCACACCTTGCGACAGGGCATTATGCTCAGGTGTTTTTAGATGAAAGCACAGGCAGATATTGCTTAAAAAAAGCAAAGGATTTGTCTAAAGACCAGACTTATGTTTTGTATAGTCTTTCACAGCATCAACTGTCCCATGTAATGTTTCCGTTAGGGGATGAAACAAAGTCAGAATTAAGAGAAAAGGCGGAAAAAGCAGGACTTCATAATGCTTCAAAATCAGACAGTCAGGATATATGCTTTGTGCCTGACGGCGACTACGCCTCATTTTTAGAAAAACACACCAAAATGCCTCTTACTAAAGGAACTATGGTTGATAAAGAAGGAAACTTTTTAGCAAACCACGATGGCTTTGAAAAGTTCACAATAGGACAAAGAAAAGGACTTGGTGTGTCTTTTGGTAAAGTTCAGTTTGTGATAGGAAAAGAAAAACAAGGCAATAAAATCGTTATAGGCGACAGCGAAGACCTTTTTAAAGAAAGTCTTATCGCAAGAGATGTAAACTTTATATCAATCGAAAAATTGGATGAACCTATGCGTGTTCATGCTAAAACAAGATACTCGCAAAAAGAACAGCCTGCAACAATTTATGTACAAGGGGATAAGGTTAAAGTAGTATTTGATGAGCCACAGCGTGCAATCACCCCCGGACAAGCAGTAGTATTCTATGACGGAGATATAGTTGTAGGTGGCGGAACAATAGAATGTTAAATTAAAATTCATATAAATCTAAATTAAAAAATCAGGAGGAAAATTTATGGATTTGTTTTCAATTTTAGCATTACTGGGCGGTCTTGCATTATTCCTTTTTGGTATGGAATATATGGGTGACAGTCTGAAAAAGTTATCTGGCGGACAGCTTGAGTCTATCTTGCAAAGACTTACATCCAACAGATTTAAAGGCTTTTTGCTTGGCTTTTTGGTAACTGCAGTAATACAAAGCTCGTCAGCGACAACAGTTATGCTTGTAGGCTTTGTAAACTCAGGCATCATGAAGCTTTCCCAGTCGATTGCAATTATCATGGGAGCAAATGTCGGAACAACAGTAACTGCATGGCTGTTAAGTACAACAGGTATCTCGTCAGCATCAACCATTTTAAAATTGTTTAAGCCCGAGTCATTCACACCTGTCCTTGCAATGATTGGTATTTTAATGACTATGATTTGCAAGTCAGAAAAGAAAAAGGATATCGGTTCAATATTACTTGGTTTTGCAATACTTATGTTTGGTATGGAAACAATGTCAGACGCTATGTCAGGACTTAAAGACAGCAAGGTTTTTGCAGACATCCTTGTAATGTTTGAAAATCCTGTTCTTGGTGTATTGTGCGGTACAATACTTACTGCAATTATTCAATCTTCTTCTGCATCTATAGGTATTTT
>JAFWXG010000150.1 GCA_017523005.1 Clostridia bacterium | reverse complement strand
TGAAACGACTGCTTTCATTCTGCCTTCCGTTGCTGTCTTTCTAACTCTAATATCCGTAATTGTCATTGTGTTTCTCCCTTTTCTTATATAAACTTCCTTATTATTATATCAAAACAATATTTTTTGTCAAGTACTTTGTCACTTTTTTGTGTATTTTGTACCATGTTTTTGTACATTTTGACAGCAACATTTTTCATCAAGTTGTTGCTGTAACATTAAACAAAGCTTTGTTCATATACTATACTATACCCATATTTTTTTAAATTACACTATATATTGTGTAATTTGTGTATATTTTTTCCTAAATCTGCAAAATTTATGTTGATTTATCTTAATAAGTGTGGTATACTAAAAAGAGAAATATATTGTGTATTTTTCATGGCTCACTATTTGTCCGTGATATGAGCTTTGATTATAAATATTTTTGCGGACAGAAAGGTTTTGGATAGATTATGGGATTTTTTGATGTTGCTAAGAGCAAAACTATCGAATTTTCTAAAATTGCTGCTCAAAAAACAAATAATTTGATTGAAAAAGCAAAATATTCCATCTCACTCACAGAATGCCAAGACAAATTAAAGGAATTATATGCTTCTATCGGAGAACAGG
Source organism: Clostridia bacterium (assembly GCA_017523005.1). GTDB lineage: Bacteria > Bacillota > Clostridia > RGIG6154 > RGIG6154 > RGIG6154. Next base: position 4,084 of record JAFWXG010000150.1, on the reverse strand, counting down.
TTTTTGTTGCTCTTGAAACAGATTCTGCTCTTCCCGATATCGATGCGGTTTTATCTGAAATAAAACAATACAAAGAAAAAGAAGAGCAACTCCGCACAGAAATAGAACAGTTAAAATAATTAAACGGAGAGTTTAAAATGGAAAAACTATTGATAAACGGCGGTACACCCCTTAAAGGCGAAGTTACCATCAGCGGTGCTAAAAACGCTGTTATTGGCATTATTCCTGCAACTCTTTTAGTTGAAGGAAAATGTATAATCGAAAATGTTCCTGCCATTGATGATGTTACTGTTATTATGGACATTTTAACTCAGCTTGGTGCGAGTGTTAAGCTTATAAATAAGTCAACCGTCGAAATCGACTGCACAAATGTTAATTCGTGCCGTGCCACTTATGACATGGTCAAAAAAATGCGTGCATCATACTACTTAATGGGCGCTTTGCTTGGAAGATTTAATAAGGCTATTGTTTCCATGCCCGGCGGTTGTAATTTCGGTTCCAGACCTGTTGACCAACACCTAAAAGGTTTTAGACAGATGGGTGTCGAAGTTAAAGAATGTGTTAATGATTATTATGATTTGTCTGCCGACCAGTTAGTCGGTGCTCAAATTTATTTTGATATCGTTTCGGTTGGTGCAACCATAAATGTGATGCTTGCTGCGGTTTTGGCAGATGGAATTACTATTATTGAAAATCCTGCAAAAGAGCCTCATATAGTTGATGTTGCAAACTTCTTAAACTCAATGGGTGCAAACATAAAAGGTGCAGGTACCGATATCATTAAAATCAAGGGTGTAGAAAAACTTCACGGAGGAACTTATTCTGTTATTCCCGACTATGTTGAAGCTGGCACATACATGCTTATGGCAGCTGCTACTAATGGCGAAGTAATGGTTAATAACATAATTCCAAAGCATATGGAATCTGTTACCTCTAAAATTCGTGAAGTGGGCGGTACTGTTGTTGAATATGACGACGCTATTTTCGTTAAGGGAGCTAAAAAATTAACTCCTGCGCGTGTAAAAACTCTTCCCTATCCGGGATTTCCTACAGACTTACAACCCCTTGCGACTACTTTACTTTCAATTTCAAGCGGTACAAGCTTCGTAACCGAAGCAGTTTGGGACAGCCGTTTCCAATATGTTGCCGAGCTGAACAGATTTGGTTCAAAAATCACTGTTAATGGCGATACCGCAACCATTGAGGGCGTTGAAAAACTCCACGCAGCTAAGGCTAAATGCACAGACTTGCGCGGTGGTGCTGCAATGGTTATGGCTGCTCTTATGGCAGACGGCACTTCTGAAATTTACAACTTAAGCCATGTAGACAGAGGATATGAAAGATTTGAAGAAAAGCTCAAAAATTTAGGCGCGAAAATCAAGCGCGTACAAGATTTTTCAAACGAGATTGAAGAAGCTAATTAAAATATAACGCCTGTTAAAAAAACAGGCGTTTTTAACTTAAAGGAGATTTATACATGAAATTTTGTTCCCTTATGAGCGGAAGCAGTGGAAATTGCTTGTATATTGAAGATAATAACACCGCCCTGCTCATTGACTGTGGGCTAAGCGGAAAAGCTGTTGCAGATAGTCTTAATATGCTTTCTCTTTCAATGGATAAAATAAACGGTATATTAGTAACGCACGAACACATTGATCACTCTAAAGGGTTAGGCGTATTAGCCAGAAAATATAAATTACCAATATACATATCAAAATCTACATATTGTTCTTTACCCACATCTGTAGGAGAAATTCCTGAAAACCGCCTCAATTTTATTAGCAATAAGGATTTTAGTATCGGAGATTTCAAAATAACTCCATTTTCAACATCTCATGACGCTTCTGACCCTCATGGTTTTAAAATTGTAGGGACAAAGTCGGCTTATATAGTTACTGATACAGGCACAATTACAAATACAATGAGTGAATTTGCGTTAAATTCAGATTTTGCATTTATTGAATCAAATCATGATTTATATATGCTCTCCCACGGCTCATACCCACAAGAACTAAAGGCAAGAATTCTATCTGATATAGGGCATTTACCAAACAAGGAAGCAGCAGAATTCTCAGTATGGCTTGCTTCAAAAGGTACAACACATATCATGTTAGGACATATAAGCGATGATAATAATACCGAGGAATTAGCAAAAAAAGAAACTGAAAACGCTTTAATACTGGCAGGTTTTTCTGATGTAGCAAAAAATGTATATACTGCATCAAAGCATTTTCCTACCAAAATTATTGAGTTTTAATTACACATAAAAAGACGATGTGATTTTCACATCGTCTTTTTTATTAGTATGTCAACACACTACAAAGTGGTTTCATCAAGTAAATACCTGATTGCAATATGCTGGAAGGTCCGCTATACGGTCTGCTCTTCCACACAAATGCCTTTTCACCTTCTTCTAAAGTGATTGTAAGAGGAGCAATACCTGTTACAATCTGGTCTTTAAGAATGGTCTTAACAGCACCACTGTTTACATCCACAATCATAATCTGGCAAGGAATAGTACCTGTTGTAAGAAGCTGCCACTTGCCGTCTTTAATCCTATTTGCTGTAACTTCATCTGTTGCTGAAGTATTTGCAATAAATGCTTCTGAGCAATCATAGTAACCTGAACCATCTGCAGGACCCTGCTGATACAAGAAATGGAACGGATTAACTACATATCCATCTCCTTTAGCATTTTTTACAACCGCAGCTGCTCCATTACCATTTCCTTTTGTAGCATTTTCGCATACTGTAGTAAATCTGCCTGCTGTAGCTGTAGCTTCTAACTTATCTCCCAAGAAGTATACCTTAGAGCCGGCAGCAACAGGCTGTGCCAAACTGCTTGAGCCAAGTGCTGTCACACTGAAATATCCATTGAAAAAGCAGTCAGTCAAGTCGTTAAACGGCAATTCGTTAGCAAGTTTAGTTGTGTTTGTAAGAAACTGGAAGCCCTGATTATTTAACTGGGTGCTCTCATTAAATTTGTCAGTACCGACAATATCATTTCTGAGTACAGGAGCAAAGTTTGTTTTATCTACAGATGCACCGTCAATAGTTTTGATTTCCATTCCGGGATATACCAATGTTCTGTCGGGATATACATTTTTGCCATCAACTAAAACCGCATTCTGGAATGTACCGCTTTTTAATGAAATTCCTGCAGCTGCAAGAGCATCCAATACTGTTGCACTATTGATGAAACTTCCGTCTGTATTGAAGATTTTACGAGCCATGCCTGCTTTCTGTGCAGTACCCGCCACAACAGTAACTGGAGTGTCGTTAACAGTAACATTTACAGTTTCTTCATCATACGAAGGTGTGTATGTTGTAAGTTCTGTTGCAACTGACAAAACTTTTCCTATGCTGGTTCTACCATCAACTACACCTGTAGCATAAGCACCTAATATAATTGACTCTGGAATTTCTAATTCAAATTCTGATTCTTTTGGAACAAACACAATACCGCCGAAACGGGTGTTTCCATCACCACCTGCATTAACAGGAATATTCAAAATATTACAGCTTGCATTTAAAGTTACTTCCCCTGCAGGTTTCCAGAATGGTGCGACAGATGTTGGTCCGTATGTTGTATCTGTTCTATAGTCACAGGCTTTACCATTTACAAAAACCATACCGCCTCTGTTTGTGTTACCTGCATCGTCATAGTTTAAGCAGTAAACATCATAAGTTCCGCTGTTTGCTATAGCAAAGAGATAATTATATTCAATAGTATTTCTGTGAATCATTTTAACATCATCATCGCCACTCATTCCGTTTGTGCTGCCATTAGCTGCCTTTGCGGCAGATATAAATACGCTTCCTTTAGGGAATGAACCAAATTTTACATCAGCATAATTAGGCTCAGTTGTTGTTAAATCTGTTAACATTGACAATGTTCTTCTGAAATTACTCGATTCCTCTCTTCCGTCTACAATACCATCTTTTTCAGCTAATGCCAATGATTTTTCAAGTGTCATTTTAAATTTTGCACTCTTCGGAACAAGCGCAATACCGCCGAAACGGGTGTTTCCGTTACCACCTGCATAAGCAGGAATGTTTAAAATGTTAGCACCTGCATTTAATG
>JAFWXG010000149.1 GCA_017523005.1 Clostridia bacterium | reverse complement strand
GGGAACCTTGTTGTTGCAGAAGGCATGACAAAAGAAGAGCTTATATCAGCTTTATCCGAAGGTAAAGATGTTGTTCTGTTTGGTACAAAGCCGTTTGTAGGCGGTAAAACGACATGGAGAATTGCGTGTGCCGGTGCCTGCGGAGGAAATGTTGCAACAGTAATTGCAGACCATCCTCTCATGGAAAAAATTCCAAACAAGGGCTTTTGCGGATATCAGTTTGAAAGCATGGTGGAAGGCGGAAGCGCGGTATGCTTTGACTGTGAAGATGTTCCGTTTGACCCGATAGTAGAAATGGTATCTTCTCATAAGAATGTTATAAAACAAGCTTTAATGTTCGAATTTAAGGCTTTGTCGGGCAGAGTTTTAGTGTGCGGATTTAATCTTCCTGAAGGTAATCCGTGTGCAGAATGGCTTAAAGCAAAAACTATTGAATATGCAAAGAGCGATGCGTTTAATCCAAAGCATTCAATAGATGAAAAACAGTTAAACAGCTTGCTTAGTATTACCCCGATAAAGGGAATGGCATACAGAAACTTTGCGTTTAATGAAAATGATATAACAGCAACAAGAAAGAAAAAATAATTGAAAAGAGGATTTTACAATGAAAAAGATTTTCCTGATAGGCGATTCAATCAGATTTGGATTTGATGAAGAAAAAGACAGAAATTTAGGATACGGCTACCATATGAAGCAAAAGCTTTATGGTAAAGCAGAGGTTTATTATCCATTTGAAAACTGCAGATTTTTAATGTATACATTAAGATATTTAGGCGAATGGAAGGCTCAGCTTGGTTTGGGAGATGATATCGACATAGTTCATTGGAACAACGGACTGTGGGATGTTTTGCGTCTATATGGAGATGAGCCATTTACCCCTATTGAGCAGTATAAAGAACAGCTTGTAAGAGTATATAAAAGAATAAAACTTTTATTCCCGAAAGCAAAGATTTATTTTTCCTTGTCTACACCAATCATTCAGGAACAGGCAGGCGGAGATTTCAGCAGAGATAACAAGGATATTGAAGAATATAATAAAGAAGCAATTAAGGTTTTAGAACCGCTTGGTGTTGAAATCATTGACCTTTATTCAAAAGCAAAACCTTTGCAGCCAAAGTACAGTAAGGACTGGGTTCATTATACTTCTGAAGGTGCTGAAATTTTGGCAGACTATATAATAGAAAAACTTGATATTTAAAGTAAAAGGAGTTGTTTTTCATGAAGTCAGCATACGAATACAACTTAGAACTTATTCAAAAAGTTGTTCCGTCAATGTCTTACAATCCTGAAGATGCCGAAATCTTTACATGGCAGAAAAAGGCAAGAGAGAAACTTAAAGAACTCATAGGTCTTGACAGATTTAAAAAGGTTAACCCCGAAACCCAAATTGAGTATGAGAAAAAAATTGACGGAGGAAAAGAAATTCGCTTTACCTTTGCGTCAGAAGACGGCTACAGAGTACCATGTCACTTGCTTTTGCCTGACGGAATCGAAAATCCGCCTGTAATGATTTGTATTCAGGGACATTCCAGCGGAATGCATATTTCACTTGGCAAAGTTATTTACGAAGATGATACAAAATTTATCGCCGATGATGGAGATTTTGCTGTAAGAGCATTAAAAGAAGGCTTTGCGGCTGTTGCTATTGAACAGAGAAACTTCGGCGAATGTTCATCAAAATCCGGAGAAGTTGACTGTACATATTCAAAACTCATAGCGAGTCTTTTTGGCAGAACAACTGTAGGCGAAAGAGTCTGGGATGTTCAAAGACTTATGGATGTTTTAGAAAACGAATTTGCTGACAAAATTGATGTTAAAACAATATGCCTTATGGGTAACTCGGCAGGAGGAACAACCTGTGCTTATGTTGCAGCGTTAGATGAAAGACCGGTTATGACAATTCCGTCTTGTGCTATGTGCACATTCAAAGACTCAATCGGTGCTATGCCTCATTGTGCTTGCAACTTTGTTCCACATATAGCAGAATACTTTGAAATGAGCGATTTGATGGCTATGGCATATCCAAAATATTTCATTCAGGTAAATGGAAGGAAAGACGATATTTTCCCAATGGACCCTGCAAAAGAAGTATTTGTCAGAGGCAAAAGACCATATTTAAACACTCGTAAGGATTACAAATGTGCTATGGTTTTAGGCCCCGAAGGACATCGCTTTTATGCAGATTTAACATGGCCTATAATCCACAAATTCATTAAATAAAGGGCTTTTATGAAAGAAAAATTGAAAATTGGCATTGTGGGTTTAGGAGGTCGCAGTTTTTATTCAACAGGTGGGTTAACCCGCGACCTTGCATATATGGATGATGTTGATATAGTATGGGTTTGCGATTTGTATCAGGACAGAGTTGACGACGCAATTAGGTGGTTAAAAGAAGAAAGAGGCATGAGCCCAAAAGGAACAACCGATTATAAAGATATTTTAGCGGACCCTGAAGTAGACGCAGTAGGTGTATTTAACGGCTGGGAAATGCATATTCAGATTGCCACAGATGCCATGAAAGCAGGCAAAGCAGTTGGTATGGAAGTAGGCGGGGCTTATTCTGTGGAAGATTGTTGGAAGCTCGTCAGAACTCAAGAAGAAACAGGCGTATTCTTTATGCTCCTTGAAAACTGCTGTTACGGCAGATTGGAACTTTTGGGTTTAAAGCTTGCCCGTCTTGGAATTTTTGGCGAGATTGTTCATTGTTCGGGAGGATATCATCACGATTTAAGAGGCGAAATTTCCGCAAGTGTTGAAAACAGACACTACAGATTAAGAAATTATATGTATAGAAACAGTCACAACTATCCAACTCACGATTTAGGACCTATTTCAAAGGTTTTAAATATAAATTGCGGTAACAGAATAGTATCTCTTTCATCATTTGCGTCTAAGGCTTGCGGTTTTAATGAATTCAATTCCCGCGTTAGAGGTAAAGACCACGGACTTGCAAATTACAAATTTGCACAGGGCGATATTGTAACCACTGTACTTAAATGCTCAAACGGAGAAACTATTGTACTTACATTAGACACATCAACACCTCGTCCATACTATTCAAGAGGCTTTACAATAAGAGGAACAAAGGCGTTTTTGACAGAGGATACAAAGAGCTTGTTTATTGAAGAAGATATGAAAGAAGAAATCTCAGGACTTCATGATATGT
>JAFWXG010000148.1 GCA_017523005.1 Clostridia bacterium | reverse complement strand
AGTTCAGCTACTCTTTCTTCATTCGCAAAAACTTCCGCGCAAAGCCCAACCTCTGCCCCGTTCTCATTTTTTACACCATAAACAACAACATCAGCAATATATGAAATTGAAGAAATATATAACTCTAACTCTTCAGGGAATACATTCTTACCATTGTTTAAAACTATCATGTTTTTCTTTCTTCCTGTAATTATAAGCTGGCCTTTTTTATTGAATTTACCATAGTCGCCTGTATAGAACCAACCATCTTTTAATACTTCATCTGTAAGCTCGGGGGCTTTATAATAGCCAAGCATTACAGTATCGCCTTTTACTACAATTTCGCCTATTCCATCAGCTGATGGATTGTCAATTTTAACTTCAACACATTCAAGCGGGAAACCTACTGTAACAGGATCGTTGCAGTAAGGCGGATTTCCGCTTACAAGAGGAGAACATTCAGTAATTCCATAGCCTGTGATGGTTGTTATACCAATATCATTGAAAAAGCGACCGATTTCTGGGCGAAGTGCTGCACCTCCGCATACAATAAGCTTTAAGTTTCCGCCGAAAACTTCATGAATTTCCTTAAACGCTTTTTTTCTTATGTCAATTCCAAACGAGAGAAGAAATTTAGAAACCTTAAGAAGAATTTTAAAGCCCTTTTCTTTTCCTTTCTGCTGAATGTTTTTTATTATTTTTCTGTAAAAAAGCTCCGCAAAAGCAGGAACAATTTCAATAAACCCAGGCTTAAAGCGTTTTAAATTTCTTGTAACTTCTTTTAAGTCACTATTTATACAAATTGTTGAACCAAAATGTAAACTAACCAAAATTCCGCATACTGACTCAAATGAATGATGATACGGCAATACTGAAAGACAGCTTTCATGAACATTAAACATACGAAGTCCGTAATAAACGCATGAAATAATATTTTTTTCAGACAGCATTACACCTTTTGAAAGTCCTGTTGTTCCTGATGTGTAAAGTATCATTTTAAGGTCTGTTACAGGATTTGGTTCTAAATTTTTAAAGCTTAAATCGCCGTTTTCATATAACTCTTTTCCCTCTTCAACAAGCTTTTCAAAAGAATTACTTTCATCATCAAAAACAACAAATTCTATATCTTTTAAAAACTTTTCCTTTTTCTCATTTAATGGCTCTACATATTTTTTGTCGCAGAAAAGAATGTCTGCTTCTGAATGGTTTATTACATTTATAATATCATCTGCCGGAAGCTCTTTATCAACAGGAACAAAAACATTGTCAGATGTAAGAGTTGTTAAATAAACAAGTGCCCATGAAAAGCTGTTTTTTCCTATGCAGGAAATTCTCTTTTTGCTGTAGCCTTTATTCATAAGTGCAGTTCCTAAATAAATTGTTTTTTCAAAAAGTTCACCGTATGTTAGGGATTTTTCTTCCTTTCCGCTTATGTAACGAAAAGCTAATGTGTTCTTTTTATCTTGATCGTTAATCATGTCCTTCACACAGGCCAGCGGTTTTACATTGTTATAATTTAACTTCATATTGCACCTCGTTTTTGTTTATTATTTCATCTAGTTCTTAATACTATATTATCACATCTTTAATATAATGTCAATACCAAAAACAAAAAAGCACTCTTCTTTAAGAAGAATGCTTTAATTTGTTGTTTTACTATTTTAATAAGCTTACACCGCTCATTTCTGCTGGTTTTTCAATACCCATAATATCTAAAAGAGTTGGTGCAAGGTCGGCAAGTCTGCCGTCCATTAACTCTCTGTCCCCGCCTGAATAGATAAGCGGAACAGGGTTTGTTGTATGCGCTGTGAAAGCACCGCCGTCAGTATCTAACATTCTGTCAGCATTTCCGTGGTCTGCAGTAATTAACGCTACACCACCCTGATTAAGTATCGCATCTACAACCTCGCCAAGGCAAGTATCTACTGCTTCAACCGCTTTTACTGCAGCGTCAAATACACCTGTGTGTCCTACCATATCGCAGTTTGCAAAGTTTAAAATAATTACATCATATTCATCGGATTTAATTCTGTTTATAACTTCGTCTTTTACTTGAAATGCACTCATTTCGGGTTGTAAGTCATAAGTTGCAACCTTTGGAGATGCAATGAGCGCTCTGTCTTCGCCCTCATATACTGCTTCAACACCGCCGTTAAAGAAGAATGTTACATGAGCATATTTCTCGGTTTCTGCAATTCTTAACTGTTTCAAACCTTTTTTGCTTACAATTTCGCCAAAGGTATTTACTAATGTCTGAGGTTTGAATGCAACTTCAACATTGGGCATTTGCGCGTCATACTGTGTCATGCAAACATAAAACGGTTTAACAAGTGAACGCTCGAAGCCTGTAAATTCAGCATCAACAAAAGTTCTTGTGATTTCTCTTGCGCGGTCAGGACGGAAGTTGAAAAATACAACACTGTCTTTGCCTGAAATTTTACCAACAGGCTCGCCGTCTTTTGTTACAACGCAAGGAACTACAAATTCGTCGGTTACATCATTTTTATATGATTCCAAAACCGCCTCATAAGGACAAGTACATTTTTCGCCATCGCCGTAAACCATAGCATTGTAAGCTTTTTCTACTCTCTCCCAGCGATTATCTCTGTCCATAGCATAGTATCTGCCCATTACAGTTGCAATCTCGCCAACGCCCATTTCCTTCATCTTTTCATAGAGCTGTTTTACAAAATCTGCACCAGATGATGGCGGAACATCACGACCATCTAAGAAACAATGCACATATACTTTTTCAAGTCCTTTATTTTTAGCAAGTGCCAAAAGTCCAAACAGATGTTCGATATGACTATGCACACCGCCGTCTGATAAAAGTCCCATTAAATGAAGAGCCGAATTGTTTTTCAAGCAGTTATCTACTGCTTCATTAAGCACTTCATTTTCAAAAAAGTCGCCATCGTTGATGGACTTTGTAATTCTTGTAAGCTCCTGATACACAATTCTTCCTGCACCAATATTTGTGTGGCCT
>JAFWXG010000147.1 GCA_017523005.1 Clostridia bacterium | reverse complement strand
TTCTTTTGCTTCAAGCAAAATTTCTCTTTTTTTGCTTTCAGCCGCTTTAACTGCATCATTTACTAAGGCTTTAGCCTGTTCTTCAGCACTGCCAAGCTCTGCTTCTGCTATTTTTTTTCTATACGAAATTCCAAGAAGGAATGCAATAATACTAAACACAATCACAGCTGCGATTGCAATTATAATTTCCATTGTATCTATGTAACACCTCCTTATCCAAAATATAAATACAAGTTTATAATAATCAAAGAACTGAAATATTGCACAAAACCACTACTTTAGTATACTATTTTTTTTGTATAATGTCAAGAGAAAATCTTTAATATTTATTGATTTTTTGTTTCTTATATGTTATACTTTATCTATATATAATAAATATCCTGAGAATTGGAGTGGTTTTATATGTTAACAGATATCGAAATTGCACAAAAAGCTGAAATGAAACCTATCGGAGAGGTTGCTGAAAAGCTTGGAATTACTGAGGACGAGCTTGAATATTACGGAAAATACAAGGCTAAAATCAGCAACACAGTATTAAAGCGTCTTGAGGACAAACCTGACGGCAAATTGATTTTGGTTACAGCTATCAACCCAACACCTGCAGGGGAGGGCAAAACCACTATATCTGTTGGATTAGGACAGGCTATGGAAAAAATAGGCAAGAAGGCGATAATCGCACTTCGTGAGCCGTCACTCGGACCTGTTATGGGTGTAAAGGGTGGTGCAGCAGGCGGCGGATATTCCCAGGTTGTGCCTATGGATGATATAAATTTACATTTTACAGGCGATTTTCACGCAATTACAGCGGCTAATAATTTATTATCTGCAGCTATTGACAATCATATTCATCAGGGAAATGCATTAGGTATTGACCAGCGCAGAATTACTTTCAAGCGTGTGCTTGACTGTAATGACCGCGCTTTAAGAGATGTTGTTGTAGGTCTTGGCGGAAAATTAAATGGTATTCCGCGTGAAGACGGATTTATGATTACAGTTGCGTCAGAAATTATGGCAATTTTATGTCTTGCAACAGATTTAATGGACTTAAAAGAAAGACTCGGCAGAATTGTAATAGGCTACACTTATGACAACAAACCTGTAACCTGTGCTGAAATAGGGGTTGCGGGTGCAATGACTGTATTGCTCAAGGACGCCGCAAAACCAAATCTCGTGCAGACACTCGAAAATACACCATGTATTATTCACGGCGGACCTTTTGCAAATATTGCGCATGGCTGTAACAGTATTTTAGCAACTAAAACAGCATTAAAGCTTGCAGACTACTGCATTACTGAAGCTGGTTTCGGTGCAGATTTGGGTGCTGAAAAATTCTTTGATATTAAATGTCGTTACGGCGGTTTGAAACCTGATGCAGTTGTATTGGTTGCAACTATCCGTGCATTAAAATACAATGGTGGAGTTAAAAAAGAAGACCTTAAAACTCCAGATGTTGAAGCTCTAAAAAATGGTATGTGCAATTTAGAAAAGCACATTGAAAATATCAAGAAGTTCGGACTTCCGTTGATTGTTACCTTAAACTCCTTTGATACCGACAGTGAAGAAGAAAACAAAGCAGTATTTGAAACTTGCGCAAAGCATGGTGTAAAATGTGTGCTTTCAACCGTGTTTGCAAATGGCGGCGAGGGCGGAAAAGACCTTGCAACTAATCTTTGTGAGCTTATCGAAAACGAAAAATCAGACTTTAAGTTTATGTATGATGTGAATGAAACAATTCCTGCAAAAATTGAAAAGATTGCAAAAGAAATTTACGGCGCTGACGGAGTACAATTTACTGCAGATGCCCTTAAAACTTTAAAATCTTTAGAGGAAATGGGAATGGATAGATTGCCTGTATGTATGGCAAAAACCCAGTATTCATTGTCTGATGACCCCGCAAAATTGGGAAGACCCCAAGGCTTTACCGTTACAGTAAGAGAACTTCGTTTGTCTGCAGGCGCGGGTTTCGTTGTAGCATTGACAGGAAATATTTTGGTAATGCCCGGACTCCCTAAAGTTCCTGCAGCTAACAGAATTGATATTGATGCAAACGGAAATATAACAGGATTGTTCTGATGATGAAAGAATTTGTAAGCAAAAGCGATTTTGATACAAGACAGATAGGATTTGATTTCGGCAAAACATTAAAAGCGGGAGATGTTGTGTGTTTAACAGGCGATTTAGGTGCAGGCAAAACTACATTTACCAAAGGTATTGCAACCGCGCTTAATGTGCCATACGAGCCTGTAAGTCCCACATTCAATCTGGTAAACACATACGACGGAGATATAACTTTACACCATTTTGATTTGTATCGACTTAATGACACAGAAGATTTATACAGCATAGATTTTGACAGTTATCTGTTTTCGGATGGAATTGTTGTTATAGAATGGCCCGAAATTTCTTATCCGCTGCTTGAAAAATATTACGCTGTACAGCTTGAATATGACGGAGAAGACCGAAAAATCTGCATAAGGGAGGTTTTTAAGTGAAGGTTTTAGCGATGGATACCACAACCAAGTCAGCAACTGTTGCGGTAACTCAGGATAATGTTTTGTTGGGAGAATTTACACTAAATTCCGACAAACCACATTCTCAAAAGATAATGCCTCTTGCAGAGGATTTGCTGGTTGAACTTGGACTTCAAGCTGTTGACATTGATTTGTTTGCCTGCGCAAGCGGACCTGGTTCATTCACAGGATTGAGAATTGGCACAGCGGCTATTCAGGGCTTTTCGCAAGCGACAGGAAAGCCGTCGGTGGGAGTATCAACCTTAGAGGCTATGGCGTATACCATGGGGGAAGTGTTAGATTGTAATATTTGCCCTTTGATAGATGCAAAGCGTGACCAGGTATATTATGCACTTTATAAGTCGGGAACAGAAATGATTGCACCGTCTATGGAAAGCATAGACACAGTTTTGGCACAGATTGCCTGCCTTAATAAAAAAACTGTATTTATAGGCGACGGAGCAGAAATATTTAAAGACAAAATTATTGCGACATCTGAACAATTTTCAGTTTGTCCTGCCCAGTTAAATGTTAATAATGCAGTTGGTGTAGCATTACTCGCACAAAAGAAATATGAACAGAAAACGGCATTAAAACCGTTTCCTGAATACTTAATTAAGTCTTATGCAGACGAACTAAAATGAGAGGAAGAAATATATGAAAATTGCAATCGGCAGTGACCATGGTGGTTTTGAATTAAAAAATGAAATTAAGGCTCATTTAGAGCAAAAGGGTTTTGAAGTACAGGACTTTGGTACACATACCCCGGATTCTGTAGATTATCCCGATATTGCTGAAGCAGTATGCCGTCCTGTAGCAAAAGGCGAATTTGAGTTTGGCGTATTGGTATGTGGAACAGGTATTGGTATCTCTATTGCGGCAAACAAAATAGAGGGAATCCGTGCAGCACTTTGTTCAGACCCATACAGCGCTGAAAAAGCAAAACAGCATAACAACGCAAATATTATCACTTTAGGCGGAAGAGTTTTAGGTGTAGACCTTGCCAAAACCATTGTTGACAGCTTCGTAAACGCATCATTTGAAGGCGGAAGACATCAGGCAAGAGTTGATAAAATTATGAAACTTAAGTAAGGAGAAGTTTTTAAGATGAACAGAACTGATAAAGTTAATTACTACTTAGATATAGCTGAAACAGTTTCGGAACGCGGAACTTGTCTGCGCCGTAATTTCGGTGCTATTATCGTTAAAAACGACGAAATAATATCAACAGGATATACAGGCGCACCTCGAGGCAGAGTAAATTGCCTTGATAATGGCGTTTGTATCCGTGAAAAATTGCAAATTCCAAGGGGAACACGCTATGAAATGTGCCGCTCTGTTCATGCAGAGGCAAACTGTATTATAAGTGCATCCCGCCGTGATATGATAGGTGCAGACCTTTATCTTGTCGGCACAGAAAAAACAACAGGCGAATATGTAGCTAACACCAGTTCTTGTTCTATGTGCAAGAGAATGGTAATAAATGCCGGTATAAAGAATGTGTATATTCGCGACGATAAAACAAATTATCGTGTAGTTGATGTTAACGAATGGATTGAAAATGATGACAGTTTAGACATGATTAAAGGTTACTGAGAATGAAAACAATTTTTGTTAAAAAAGCTGATGTTACAGATGAAATTATAAGACAAGCCGCCGAAACAATTAAAAACGGCGGTTTAGTTGCGTTTCCGACTGAAACTGTTTATGGTCTTGGTGCAAATGGTTTGGATGACGATGCAGTTAATTCTGTTTATCTTGCCAAAGGACGCCCTGCGGATAATCCACTTATCCTGCATATCAGTAATTTGGAAATGCTCAAACTTATAGCTAAGGACATTTCACCTGTTGCAAAAGTTTTAATGAATGTGTTCTGGCCCGGGCCTCTCACATTGGTTCTTAAAAAAACGGAATTGGTTTCAGATTCGATTTCGCGTGGATTAGATACCGTAGCAGTTCGTTTTCCTGCACACGAATTAGCACAAAAACTGATTACTGCAGCAGATACACCTATTGCTGCACCGAGTGCAAATATTTCAGGAAGACCATCTCCTACAGAAGCACTTCATGTGCTTGAGGATATGGACGGAAAAATTCCGTGGATTTTAGATGGCGGAAGCTGTGATATCGGTGTGGAGTCTACTGTTGTGGATGTTACGGGGGATTACCCTATAATTTTAAGACCTGGGAAAATTACATTTGAGGATATATCAGATTTGTTCCCTGATACTCAATATGACCAGCATTTGGTAGCAGAACAAGGAGAAATAGTAGCACCGAGAAGTCCCGGTATGAAATATAAGCATTATGCTCCAAAAGGTGAAATACAAATCCTGAGCGGAGAACTTTTAGATATACAGCAATACATTGATAAGCATTTAACAGAAAAGAGTGCAGTGCTTACATTTACTCAATATAAGATAAAGCATAAAAACATATATTCCCTGGGAAATATCAACAGACCTGAAGAAGGTTGTGCAAAGTTGTTTTCACACCTCAGGACATTTGATACCTTAGGCATAGAAAAAATATTTGCAGTAATGCCTGATAAAAGGGGAGTGGGGTTTGCTCTTTATAACCGTTTGCTTAAAGCTGCGGGTGGTAAGGTAATAAATTTATGAAAATTGTAAAGTTAGAAGAAAAGCATTTAGAAGACTTGGCAGAAATAGATTTGATGTCAAACGCACCATGGACTAAAGACTCTTTTAAAACAGAGTTAAGTAACGGAATCGCCCGTTATTATGTAGCGGAAAACGATGACGGAAAAGCCATAGGCTATGTCGGATACTGGTGGTCGTTTTACGAGATACAAATAACTTTTCTGGCAGTACACAAAAATGCACGGCGCCAGGGCGTAGCCAAGGCACTTATGCAATATGTGTATGATGAATGTGTAGAAATGGGAACAGAAACTATTCAGCTTGAAGTAAGGAGCGGAAATGTATCTGCTATTTCTCTTTATAAAAAATTAGGATTTGTTGAAGTTGGGGTTCGGCCTAAATATTACGGCGGAACAGAAGATGCTTTGCTTATGGACTTAGCGGTTAAACCGAAAGGAAATGAAATAAATGGTTAAAATTCTGGCAATCGAAAGTTCTTGCGATGAAACTGCTGCGGCTGTTGTAGCTGACGGCACTACTGTATTGTCAAATATAATATTTTCTCAGGCAGACTTACATAGCAAATACGGCGGTGTTGTACCTGAAGTTGCGTCAAGATTGCATATTGAATGCATTGACAAGGTGGTGGACGAGGCATTAAAGGAAGCACATACCGCTTTAGAAGACATTGATGCTGTAGCGGTTACCTTTGCACCCGGACTTATTGGCTCGTTGCTTGTAGGTCTGTCTTATGCAAAGGCGTTAGCATACGCATCAAATAAACCTCTCATAGGCGTGCATCACATTGAGGGGCACATTTGTGCAAACTATTTAAACGGACTTACTCCGCCATTTGTATGTCTTGTTGCGTCGGGCGGTCATAGTCATATTATTAAGGTATCAGACTACAGAAACTATGAAATTTTAGGTAAAACAAGAGATGATGCGGCAGGAGAAGCGTTTGACAAAGTAGCACGCGTGCTTGGATTAGGGTATCCGGGCGGTCCTAATGTGGACAAAGCTGCAAGAAACGGAACCCCTTGTATTCCCTTTAAAAAACCTGATTTTAATGACGGGACTTTAGATTTTTCATTCAGCGGAATTAAAACAGCTGTTATAAATTATGTGCATAACGCAGAACAAAAGGGCGAAGAAGTAAACAAAAACGATTTAGCTGCAAGCTTTCAGAAAACAGTTGTGGAACTTCTTTCAGAAAACACCTTTAAGGCGGCAAAGCAGTCGGGAGTAAAGAAAGTTGCGCTTGCGGGCGGTGTTGCTTCAAACAGTGCACTTCGAGAGGAATTTCAAAGATTAGCACAAAAGAATAATATGGAGTTTTTCAGGCCCGACCCAATATTTTGTACAGATAATGCAGCTATGATTGGTGCTGCAGCTTATCATTATTATGTAAGAGAAGAATTTTCAGACTTAAGCTTAAACGCAAAGGCGTATCTTCCTATCAATTTCACGCAGGCAGATTTGCTTGAAAAAGGAAAAAATAAATGGCTCTCAGCAAAAAATGACGCATAAAAACCGGAGGATTTATGAAACTAAACTATTTAATTGGAGATAAAGCTTTTTACAGACGAGTTTTGCTCATAACTATCCCAATACTAATACAAAATGTTATCACAAACTTTGTAAGTCTTTTAGACAATGTGATGGTTGGACTTGTAGGCACTGAGCAAATGACAGGTGTTGCCATTGTAAATCAGCTTGTGTTTGTGTATAATCTATGTATTTTCGGTGCAGTATCTGGTGCGGGAATTTTTACTGCACAATTTTTCGGAAAAAGCGACCACAAAGGTGTACGGGACACCTTTCGCATGAAAATAATATCAACATTGATAATTACAGTTGGAGCAATTATTCTTTTGATTTTTAAAGGCGAATTCCTTATCAGCCTCTTTATACATACAGGGGAAGAAAACATCGATTTAGTACTAACTATGGAATATGCCAAAAAATACTTAAATATTGCTTTAATCGGACTCCCTGCCTTTTCTCTAATGCAAGCATATTCAGACACATTGAGGTCAACAGGCGAAACAGGACTTCCTATGAAAGCAAGCGTTGTTGCGGTTTTAGTAAACACCGGACTAAACTATATACTTATTTTCGGCAAGTTTGGTGCACCGAAATTAGGAGTAGAGGGTGCGGCTATTGCAACTGTTACGGCAAGGTATGTAGAAACAGCTATTATTGTAGGCTGGACACATATAAATAAAGCAAAAAATCCTTTTATTCAAGATGCGTATAAAAGCTTTAAAGTGCCTATGCCATTAGTAAAAAGTATTGTGAAAAAAGGCGTCCCGCTTGTTCTTAATGAGGCTTTTTGGTCTATTGGCATGACAACACTTCTGCAAGCCTATTCGATAAGAGGAATTGAAACTGTTTCTGCCATGAATATAAGCTCAACTATTTCAAACCTTTTCAACTGTGTATTCCTTGCAACAGGTAATGCTATAGGTATTATTGTAGGTCAGCTTTTGGGAGCAGGACAGATAGAAAAAGCAAAAGAAGAGGATTCAAGGTTAATTTTTACCACTGTAGTCGCTTGTGCATTTGTTGGCGTAATTATGGCAATATTAGCACCGATGATACCTCAAATTTATAATACTACAGACAAAGTTAAAGAGCTTGCCTGCTCGTTTTTAATTGTAAGTGCCGTTATGATGCCTGTCAGCGCATTTGCACATTCTGCATATTTTTCGTTAAGGTCAGGCGGAAAAACATTTATTACATTTATTGTAGACAGCGGGTTTGTTTGGTGCGTAAGTATTCCTGTAGCTTATGCTTTGGTATGCTTGACAAAACTTCCGATAGTGACAGTATTTGCATTGGTTCAGGCATTAGAGCTTATTAAAATGTGTATTGGTTTGTATATGCTAAAACAGGGTGCATGGCTTAATAATCTGGTAGACAAACATTGACTTTTTTATAAAAGCGTGATAAAATTTATAATATCTTTTTGAAGAAAGGACGGTTAGCTATGAGTGAAGAATGTACACATAATTGTGAAACCTGCTCTGCTAATTGCGGAGAAAGAACTAAAGAAAGTTTTTTAGAAAAACCAAACGAATTGAGCAGTATAAAAAAAGTAATTGGTGTTGTAAGCGGTAAAGGTGGTGTAGGTAAATCCTTAATTACCTCATTACTTTCAATTTCAATGCAGAGAAAAGGCTTGCATTCAGCAATACTTGATGCTGATATCACAGGTCCGTCAATCCCTAAAGCTTTTGGCTTGAAAGAAAAGGCGGAAGGAACAGAAACGGCACTTTTGCCTGTTAAAACCAAAACAGGCATTGATGTAATGTCGCTTAATTTATTGCTTGAAAATGAATCTGACCCTGTTGTGTGGCGTGGTCCTGTTATAGGCGGAGTTGTTAAGCAGTTCTGGACAGATGTTATATGGACAGATGTCGACTATATGTTTGTAGATATGCCACCCGGAACAGGCGATGTTCCGCTTACAGTATTCCAATCTATCCCTGTAGACGGAATTGTAGTTGTTACATCTCCTCAGGAGCTTGTAACCATGATTGTTGAAAAAGCAGTAAACATGGCGAAAATGATGGATATTCCTGTTTTGGGACTTGTTGAGAATATGTCATATTTTGAGTGCCCAGATTGCGGAAAAAGACATTCAATTTACGGAGAAAGTCATTTGGAAGAAGTTGCAAAATCATTTGGTATTGATAATATTGCAAGAATTCCGATTGACCCAAAAGTAGCAGCTGCCTGTGATAAGGGTATGATTGAGCTTTGCAACGGAGATTGGCTTGAAGAATTATCTGATGCTATCGAACAAAAATTAAAATAAAAATTAAGCGTCTGCGGTGGCAGACGCTTAATTTTTCGGAAATAGTTGAAATTTCTGTAAATATATGTTACAATTAAATATATGAGAGAAAAATTTTTAAGTGTTTTGAAATATTTGCCGATTGTTTTGCTTATTATTCACTGTGTAGTTATTTTTAATTTTTCAGCACAGTCGGCGACAGAGTCTACAGAAACCAGCACCAAAACAGTTGAGCAGGTTTTAGATGTCATAAACGGCGATAAGGAAGTTACCAAAGAAGAAGTCAAAAAAGCAGAGCCGGTTGCAAGAAGTATTGCACATTTTATGCTGTTTTTAGTGCTTGGAGTTTTGACTGCTTTGGTCTTGCGGAATGTTGAGGATTTTCCGCGTCTTTTTGCAGTACTTTCTTTTTGCGTTTTGTACGCCTTTGTTGACGAATTTCATCAAACATTTTCGCCAGGAAGATCATTTGAATTTGAAGACATTTTAGTAGATTTTGCAGGAAGTGCCTGTGGATTTTTAATTTATTTTGCAGTCCAGAAGATATGGAGGAAGATAGGATGAAAGGTATTATTCTCGCGGCCGGATATGCAACAAGATTGTATCCTTTAACTGAAAATCAACCTAAAGCATTATTACCCGTCGGTGGGACGTCGACCGCTGCGTTAAGATGGCGGTCAAACACAAAGCGGTCGTCACTCTTCGCAATATAGTCTTTCGGTACAAAAGCGGAATGCTGTTCATCAC
>JAFWXG010000146.1 GCA_017523005.1 Clostridia bacterium | reverse complement strand
TTATCGGGTAAAATAGTAGCATATCCTCATATTCTGTGGTCGGTAATGTTTATTCTTTTACCACTTATTTTTGTTATATATTTCGCATTTACCACAGTTGACGGAACATTTACACTTGATAATATATTTGCTTTAAGTGAACATTCGCAGACCTTTGCACTTTCAATAAGTTTGTCAGTTATCGCGACATTTTTCTGCTTTGTTTTGGGATATCCATTGGCATATATCATGGCAAGGTCAGGCAAAACAGGTCAGAAAGTACTGATGATACTTTTAATGCTTCCGATGTGGACAAATCTCTTAATCCGTACATATTCTATGATGGCAATCATGGATGACGGGGGAGTTTTGAATAATATTTTGACATCGTTAAATTTACCGAAGGTTCATTTGATAGGTACGAAAGGTGCAGTTGTTTTTGGTATGGCGTATGACTTTTTCCCATACATGGTTCTGCCTATATATACTGTTATATCAAAGCTTGATAACAGATTGATTGAAGCTGCGTCAGACCTTGGTTGTAATCATTTTCAGGTCTTGTGTAAAGTAATATTACCATTATCAGCTTCGGGAATTATATCGGGAATAACTATGGTTTTTGTACCATCTATCAGTACATTTTATATTTCTCAGAAATTAGGCGGCGGAACATTTGACCTGCTTGGTGATACAATTGAACGCCAGTTCCAGAATGTAAACACATACAACACAGGTGCAGCTATTTCGTTGGTAATGATGATTTTGGTTCTGTTGTCACTATGGATTATGAACAAGTTTACAGATAAGGAAGGGGGAATAAATTGATGAAAGCTTTATCGAAAATTTATCTTGCGCTTATATTTATTTTTCTTTATATTCCTATAATTGTGCTTGTTTTGTTTTCTTTTAACAGTACAGGAAATACAGGCGGGTTTACAGGATTTTCTCTTTACTGGTATAAAGAGCTTTTTGCTTCTCCTGTAACATTTACAGCACTCAAAAATACCCTTGTACTTGCGTTTTCATCTGCAATTATTTCCACACTAATTGCAACTGCTGCTGCTGTAGGGATTGGAAAGCTTAAAAACAGAGCTGTAAAAGCATCTGTCATTTCGGTTACTAATGTTCCTATGATGAACCCTGATATAGTTACAGGCATATCTATGATGCTTTTGTTTGTTTTTGTAGCAAACATGTTAGGTCGTGACGAGGCATTAAGCTTTACAACTATTTTGATAGCACATATAACTTTCTGTTTGCCTTATGTTTTGTTATCTGTAAGACCGAAAGTTTTACAGCTTAACAAATCATTAACAGAAGCTGCTATGGATTTAGGATGCACCCCGTTCAAGGCATTTTTTAAAGTCGAGCTACCTGCAATAATGCCGGGTATTGTTTCGGGATTTATAATGGCATTTACATTGTCGCTCGATGATTTTGTAATAAGCTATTTTACAACCGGTGCTGATTTCCAGACTTTGCCTCTTTTGATTTATTCCATGACAAAAAAAGAAGTTACACCTGATATATACGCACTTTCAGCACTTATGGTTGGAGCTGTTTTGGTGTTACTCATTTTGTCTAACTTGTTTGACCAGAAAGGTAATGCAAAGGAGGGTAAAGCATGAAGAGATTTTTATTTCTTATAATTGCTCTTGTTCTTTGTTTTAACCTTACGGGTTGCGGAGAAAAAGAAGAAACAGATGTACTGAATGTATATAACTGGGGCGAATATATTTCTGACGGCTCAGAGGGAAGTATGGATGTAAATGAGGCGTTTAAAGAATATTATAAAGAAAAATACGGCAGAAATCTTGAGCTTAACTACACAACTTATGCAAGTAATGAGGATATGTACAATAAAATCAAAAGCGGTGGCGTAAATTACGATGTGATTTTTCCATCGGACTACATGATTGCAAAAATGATAGATGAAGATATGCTGTATAAGCTTGATTTTTCTAATATACCCAACTTCAAATATATTGATGATAAATACAAAAATGTATACTATGATAAATCGGGGGAATATACTGTTCCGTATTTTTGCGGATATGTAGGAATTATTTACAATCAATCTTTAATATCTGATAAGTTAAGCGACTGGGATTGCTTGTGGAACGAGAAATATTCAGGACAGATTTTACAGTTTAATAATCCCAGAGATGCGTTTGGTACAGCAATGTATTCGAAGCAGATTGATGTTAATACAACAGACAGACAAGAGTGGGAAGAGTCGGCAAAGCTTTTAAAACAGCAAAAACCTTTAGTTCAAAGTTATGTAATGGACGAGATTTTTAACAAAATGAAGAATGGTTCTGCTGCAATAGCGCCTTATTACGCAGGCGACTTCTTAAGTATGTATTGCGACAATGAGGATTTGGCGTTTTTCTATCCTCAAAGCGGAACTAATGTGTTTATTGATGCCATGTGTATTCCAAAATGCTCAAAAAATAAAACTATTGCAGAAGAATATATCAACTTCTTTTTGACAGAAGAAATAGCAGTAGCTAATGCAGAATGGGTATGTTACGCATCCCCGAATACTCTTGTTAAAGACAATCCCGATTATATTGAAAGTATGACAGAAATTCACGAAGATGCCATAGAAATCCTTTATCCGACATCTCCTGTGCCGTCGACTTTTTACGAAAAGCTTGATTTTGAAACAACAGATATTTTAAATTCTTTATGGGAGGAACTTAAAATAGAAAATTCTGTTGAACCATGGGTTTATATCTTTTCAGGAATACTGGTTTTAAGTCTTGTTTTGCTTATGACTATAAGGTATGCAAAACGAAAAATAAGAGAAAGATATTATTGATATAAAAAACACACAAATAAATGTGTGTTTTTTTAATACAAACCAAAGCACGAAATCAAATATAATGGGTAACCACTTGACAAAATCCACAATATTTAGTATAATTTACTATAGATGTGTATATAAGAAGGGAATGAATTATATGGCAAAAAAACCGGAGTACGGCAATGACAGTATTACCTCTTTAAAGGGTGCGGACAGAGTCCGTAAACGCCCTGCGGTTATTTTTGGCTCGGACGGATTAGAAGGGTGTCAGCATTCTATGTTTGAAATCCTTGCAAACTCTATTGACGAAGCTCGTGAAGGATACGGAAAAGTAATTACAATAGAGCGTTTTCAGGACCATTCAATCCGTGTTACTGACCAGGGAAGAGGTATTCCGGTTGACTATAACGAAAAAGAAGGCCGTTATAACTGGGAACTTGTATTTTGCGAAATGTATGCAGGCGGAAAATATAATAATGTTGATGGCGGCAACTATGAGTTTTCCCTTGGCTTAAACGGACTTGGTGCTTGTGCTACACAATACGCTTCAGAATTTATGGATGTTTTGGTACATCGTGATAATACTGAATATTCATTGCATTTTGAAAAGGGCGAAAATATAGGTGGCTTGAAGAAGACTCCATCAGACTATAAAAATACAGGAACTCAAATCACATGGAGACCTGACATTGAAGTTTTTACAGAAATTCAAATTCCATCAGAACATTTTCAGGAAGTAGTAAAAAAACAGGCTGCAGTAAATAAAGGCCTTAAGTTTAAGTTTATTGACCACCTTGAAAAAACAAATTACGAATATTTTTACCCGAATGGTATTGTTGATTACACAAAAGAGATTGCTGGAGAAAATACTTTTACTGATGTTCATTTTATTGAAACTAAGAAAAAGGGTAGAGACAGAGAGGACAAGCCAGAATACGAAGTAAAACTTTCCTGTGCTTTTTGCTTTAACAATACAGTGAATGCTCTTGAATATTACCATAACTCAAGCTTTTTAGAGCATGGCGGTGCGCCTGATAAAGCGGTTAAAAGTGCGTTTGTTTCGGAAATTGACAAATATATCAAAAACAATAATAAATATAATAAAAACGAATCCAAAATTACTTTTGCAGATATAGAAGACAGCTTAATACTTGTATCTAATTCGTTATCACAAATTACAAGTTATGAAAACCAGACCAAAAAGGCAATCACAAATAAATTTATACAAGA
>JAFWXG010000145.1 GCA_017523005.1 Clostridia bacterium | reverse complement strand
ATATTCCGCTGTATTCTCTTGAGAATAAGAGACCACTTACTGATTTTGACATGATAGGATTCACGCTTCAATATGAAATGTGTTATACAAATGTCTTAAATATGCTTGATTTGGCAGGGATTCCACTGCTTGCATCGGAGAGGAAAGATGGCCCGTTTGTATGCGTTGGCGGTTCTTGTTCATATAATTCAGAACCTATTGCAGATTTTATAGACTTTGCTATGCTTGGCGAAGGAGAAGAAATTTTCAATGAAGTAATTGACCAATATATTGAATGGAAAGAAAAAAATGAAGAAAGAGAAGAATTCTTAAGAAGAATTGCTAAAATACCTGGTGTTTATGTGCCTAAATATTATGATGTTGCTTACAATAATGATGGCACTTTGAAGTCCATTACAAAAAATAATCCCGAGGCATTTGACAGACCCCAGAAGAGAATTATTAAAGATATGTCAAAAGCATATTATCCCGAGACATTAGTTGTTCCGTTTACAGAAATTGTCCACGACAGAATTATGCTTGAGCTGTTTCGCGGTTGTACACATGGTTGCAGATTTTGTCAGGCGGGAATGATTTACAGACCAATTCGCGAAAAATCAGTTGATAGAGTAGTTGACCTTGCTGAAAAGCTTATAAAAAACACAGGTTATGATGAAATATCTCTGTTTTCGCTAAGCACAAGCGATTACTCAAACTTAAAACAACTTACGGACAAGCTTATAGATATTACAACTAAAAAGAAAATCGGTCTATCCTTGCCGTCTTTAAGAGTAAATAATTTTTCTATTGATTTGATGAAAAAAGTTCAAGCAGTTAGAAAATCGGGACTAACTTTCGCACCCGAAGCGGGCACACAAAGACTCCGTGACATAATAAACAAAGGTGTAACAGAAAACGACCTTATGAATTCCGCTGCATTAGCTTTCCAAAACGGATGGAATACTATAAAATTGTATTTTATGATTGGACTTCCTTTAGAAACTATGGAAGATGTTATGGGAATTGCAGACTTAGGAGATAAGGTTGTAGATTGTTATTATAATTGTGTTGAAAAAGGCTCAAAGAACAGGGGAGTAAAGGTAACTGTATCAACTTCAACTTTTGTTCCTAAACCATTTACACCTTTTCAGTGGGACGCCCAGGACAGAATGGAAAATGTTGTTGAAAAGCAACGCAGTTTGAAACAAAAAATTACACGCAGACAAATATCATACAACTGGCACGAAAGCAAAGTTTCGTTTTTAGAAGCAGTTTTTGCGCGTGGAGACAGAAAGCTTTCTAAAGTTTTGCTTGAGGCACATAAAGCAGGTTGTAAATTTGATACATGGGACGAAACTTTTGATTTTGACAGATGGATGTCTGTCTTTGAAAAAGCAGGTATTGACCCAGAATTTTACGCCTACAGAAAACGCGAATTTGACGAAGTTTTACCTTGGTCGCATATTGATGTTGGTGTAAGCACAGCATACTTGATTTCAGAACGCAAAAAAGCAGAACAAGGAATTACAACACATGATTGCAGAAAAGGTTGTACAGGCTGTGGTGTGACAGTGTTAGGAGGTGGTCCTTGTGTATAAAGTAAGACTTACTTTTGAAAAATCCGGGTATGCAAAGTATGTTTCGCATCTTGACTTGATGAGAATGTTTCAACGCGCGTTTATGCGTTCAGAACTTCCGATTTCATTTTCACAAGGCTTCAATCCTCACCAGAAAATATCTATAGCGTTTCCTTTGCCTTTAGGTGTTACGGGCGAAAAAGAATATATGGATATAGAACTTGACGAGCAAATAGAATTTGGTAAGCTTATTTCAAGGCTTAATGATGCTCTTCCTACTGACATCAAGGTATCTAACGCATCTTTTCCGACTCAGAAAACAAGTCTTTTATCAAGAGCGGTTTACACGGTGGAAATAGACTTGAAAAATGATATTTCAAATCTTCATGAAAAGATAGAAAATGTATTAAACCAAAATGAAATTGTCGTTGAGAAGAAAACCAAAAAAGGAATTTCTGAAACAGACATAAAACCATCAATTATTTCATTTTCTGTCCTTAATTCTGACAATAGAAAAATTGTACTCAAACTTGTTCTTTCGTGTGCTGACGGGGCAAGTTTAAAAGCATCTGTTGTAGTTGATGCATTAAAGAAATATATACCTCAATTTGATGTTGATTGCATGAAAATACATCGTAATGGTTTATTTTTAGAAAATATGACAGAAATTTTATAAAAGTGCTTTACAAATTATTAAAAATAGAGTAAAATAGAATGAATAACATTACAAGCGGAGGGAAGCATTGTGTATAAAAAAGTACCTACGAGTTTAAACTTTGAAGAAAGAGAACATGATATTATTAAATTCTGGGAAGACAGGAAGGTGTTCGAGAGAAGTACCCGTGCAGAAGGCGCGCCAGTATTTACATTTTATGATGGTCCACCGACAGCAAACGGTAAGCCTCATATCGGACATATTTTAACCAGAGTTATGAAGGATATTATACCGCGTTATAAAACAATGAAAGGTTATCGTGTACTGCGTAAAGCGGGTTGGGATACCCATGGACTTCCTGTTGAATTGGAAGTTGAAAAAATGCTTGGTATTGACGGAAAACCTGAAATTGAAAAATATGGTGTAGAACCTTTTGTTGAAGAGTGTAAAAAGAGCGTTTGGAAATATGAAAGCCTTTGGAAAGATATGAGTAATCGTGTTGGCTTCTGGGCTGACATGGAAAATCCTTATGTTACTTACCATAACGAATATATCGAGTCAGTTTGGTGGGCATTAAAACAGATATGGGATAAAGACCTTTTATATAAAGGTCACAAGATTGTTCCTTATTGCCCCCGTTGCGGAACTGCACTTTCAAGCCATGAGGTTGCTCAAGGCTATAAAGATGTTGAAGAAACATCTGTTTTTGCACGCTTTAAAGTAAAAAATGCCGATGAATACTTACTTGCATGGACAACAACACCATGGACTTTGCCATCTAATGTAGCGCTTGCTGTAAATCCTGACGAAGTTTATGCAAAGGTTAAGTTTGAAGGTAAAACATACATCATGGCAAAGGGTT
>JAFWXG010000144.1 GCA_017523005.1 Clostridia bacterium | reverse complement strand
TTTCCGGCGAAAACGGCGCAAAAATCCCTTATATCTGCTTGAAAGACAAGAAGAGCGGCTCAATTATCGGTTACGGTACATGGGGCGTTCCTTCTCGTTATTCAGAAAATACACAGGGTAAAAACTATGTGCAGGTTTCTGTAGACATTCAGCTTGTGGACTACAAGAACGGTGCTGACTACGAGCAGGTATTGTAACGAAATAAGGCGGGGCGTTGAAATATACGCCCTGTCTTAAAACCTTTTTTTTGGGAGTAATTAAATGGCTAAAGCAGACGAAAAAGAATTTGAAATCTCTGACGAAATCGTAGAGAAAGAAGAAGAGAGTACAGAACAGCAGAAAGATGATATTTTCTATGCTATCATCTTGGGAAAACAGATAACAAAGACTATCCACACTTCACGCGGCGACTTTGTTGTGAAATTCCCGAAAGAAAAAGACAGAACGGCTATTGATTTGCTGGAAGCAAGCAGAAGGGGCGGTGTACCTGTAGAAAGTTTCACTCCGGCTGCAAACAGCAGATTGAATGAGATTGCGACACTTGATATTGTCGTGATTGACGGTGCAGATTGGTATAAGGCTGCAAAACAGAGAAACAAAAACTTTTCATGGGGGGATATGCCAGATACGGAATTCGTTGATTCGCTTTTCGTTGAGGCATGGACATTTTTTCAGAAAGTGCAGTCAATGTTTTCAGACAATAAAGAATCAGAAAATACAGAAAAGGCTCACAAAAAAGACATTTCTGAAACTGTGGGCGGCGGTTTATTTTCGGGTTCTGCCACAACAGGTAAACGCGATTGACGAGGATTATCTGGAACTTGTATATAACTTTGCGAACACCTACACAGAAGAGGGAATTCGTGAATGGTACAGGGATATAAACAAGGAAGATTCAAACACAGAGGATTCAACGGATAATCTGCTTGATTTGGGTTATACTTGGAAAGAAATTCTTGAAATGCAGGGTACGGATAATCAAGAAAACGAATAAATCAAACGGTCGGTTTTGCGCTGACCGTTTTTTTTATCTTCTATTATAATGGCGCTAGTTGTGTTCCCACCACCATAAAGGTTTCTTTTCCCGGACTTCTCCGTTATCAGAAATAAAAACAGGCGTTTGTATAGAGCGCATAAACGAAACTTCTTTTAGGCTTCGGACAGGAAGGGTGTTCAAAAGTTCATCTTGCCAATTTCCGCCCGCAAGAATACCATAACCTGCAGTACGAGCGTCTTTTATTGCAGGTATTTTGATACCCGGCAATTTTATTTTAGGCAAGGTATTTAACGGAATTTCACACTTACCGCCTGTGATAGAAACAGGAATTGCAAAGTTTGAAGATACGGTAAAGCTGATACTGACATTATTCCTTTTCAGCAGCTTCATAACAGAACAAAGATATTTCTTTTTCTGGGAAATGCCGAAGCAGAGAAAATAACTTTTAATCAGTTTCTTATATTGCCGTTTGTTCATACTCTATCACCTTTTATATATCTTGCTATTGGTATGTTGTTATCGACATTTGAATTACTTTCAGAATAAGCAACACAAATACCATCGCCCATTTGATAAAGAACTTCATGCAGATTTTCTTCTTCATCTGGATTCTTATTATTGAGCAAGGTTTTTATTTGTTCGCAGGTTTTAAGATATTTGAAAAACAAATCTTCTGCTTTGTATGCGAGTTTATCAATTTGTTTCTTTTCTTCTGGTGTAAAATTTCTCATAGTTTATTCTCCTTTTTTATACATCATAATCATTTTACCTTT
>JAFWXG010000143.1 GCA_017523005.1 Clostridia bacterium | reverse complement strand
TTCCTTCGATTACTTTATTGCCTCTGCCTGTTGTTTCGGAAATTTCGCCTTTAACTGTTTCACGGCTTACAATGATGTTTACATATTCATCATTTTTGTAAACGCTTAAAACATCCCATTCTTTTAAGTCTTCAAACTTCATTTCGTTGCCTTCAGAGTCAGAAATTATAACTGTTAAATCTCTGTTTGATTCTGTGTCTAAAGTTAATGGCTCTTGGTCGTATTTGTCATATACTTTTTTAGAAAATGCAGATGTGCTGTCAACTACATAGTTTGTGTGTTCGTCAATAAATACGATATCAAAAGTTCCGTCTGCGTTGTTGTCGAGTGCTGAAACAGTACCAGTTGCAGGATTTACAAGACCTGCGTGGTGTTTTTTGTTGTAGATTACATTGTAGCCCTCGGAAAGTTCAGCTTTTTGTGCTTTGGTGTCTTCTTCTTTTTCATAATATGAAATGCTTGTTGCTCCCTCCGAAAGTTCCTCTGCAAGATTTTCTGTTTTGATTTCTATAACTTCGTTTTTGTTTGTGGGGTTAGCTAAAATCAACTCTTTGTCAGATTTGTTTTCTTTGTAGTAGTAGTCAACTTCAAAGCCTAAAAGTTCGCCTGCTTTTGATGTGCCTTCTTTGAAGATTTTGCCTTCGCCGATTTCAACCTGACCTTTTTTAAGACTGCTTGAATTTGAAACTCTTGTTTCAGAGTTGCCTGTAATTACGCCTGTTTCTGTGAAAACTTCCAATTTGTCTTCAAGTAATGTTTTGTCAACGATTTCGTAATTTACATCGTTACCAAAGCCTGTTTGCTCCATTAAGTCAATGGTAAGAGAGTTGAAAGTCATCTGAGCTACCATACCGCGAGTCGCGTCGGAAGTAGATACAGCGTTTACATCTTTAGTAACGCCAATCTGACCGCCTTGTACCAAGTAACCTGTTGGATATCCGCCTTTGGAGATTGCTGCAGGTTCATGACCTAACACACGGATTAAAATAGTAACTGCTTCCTGATAAGTGATTTTGTCGTTGGGACGGAATGTGCCTGTGTCGTCACCTACAATAATTCCCTGAGATGATGCAATATTGATATAACCGTTAGCCCAGTGGTCTGTTGCAACATCGGGGAATATTGAAACGCCCTGATTTGCAGAAGCAACTGATTCAATTCCCAATGCGTGTACTGCGATTTTTGCGAATTCTGCACGGCTTATAGCGTCGTCTGGACGGAAGGTACCTACATCGTCACCAACCATGATATTAAGAGCACCTAATACCGTTGCAGCTTCCTCGTAAGGTGTGCCTAAAACATCATCGGCAATTTTGTATGCCGAAGCTGAAATGACTGTAGATAAAGCCATTACAGCACCTAAACCGAGTGATAAAACTCTTTTGATTTTTGACATTGTTTTTCCTCCTTAAATATTTTCCCGTATAGTTACGGGTTTGTCAAAATATGGTTTACCATAATTTTTGAAAATTTTAAAAATGGCTAAAATAACGGATAAATCAGCAAAACATTTTTGAAATTATGTCAACCACATTTACGATTGTAAAGGATGACAAAACAAAAATCAACCCACAATATATGGAAATACATATTTCATAGTTTTTTCACACGGGCTACATACCTTTTTCAAAACAATATGTATAATAATAAGTGTAGAGAGGGGAAAGGGAAGTAAAAAGATAAAACACTCCTCAAATTAAATAACTCCCTTGCCCAATCTACAAAATGTATAGTTTTTCATTCACACTCCCTTTTTGTAAGGCCACGATACCGTGGCCTGCTTTTTTTAAATAAGAAGGTATTGCATTTTTTTCTTATTTGTGGTAAAATATATGGCATGATAAAGAAAATTAAAAGGTGGAGTCAAGAATGATAGACATTAAGTTTTTAAGAGAAAACCCCGAAGCGGTTAAAGAAAACATCAAAAAGAAGTTCCAAATGCACAAATTACCGCTTGTAGACGAAGTTTTGGAATTGGACGAAAAAAGTCGTGCCAACAAATCAGAAGCAGATAATTTGCGCGCAATGAGAAATAAGATTTCCAAAAATATTGGCAATTTTATGGCACAGGGCAAAAAGGAAGAGGCAGAGGCTGAAAAGAAAAAGGTTTCTGAATATTCCGAAAGACTTGCTGAATGTGAAAAATTAGAAGGGGTTTATGGTGCTCGCATAAAGGAAATTATGATGAGTATTCCAAATATCATTGACCCATCTGTTCCTATCGGCGAAGATGACAGCTGTAATGTAGAAATCGAAAAATTTGGTGAACCCAAAGTTCCTGACTACGAAATTCCTTATCACACCGATATAATGAAAACATTCAACGGTATTGATTTAGATGCGGCAGGTTCTGTTGCAGGTAACGGTTTTTACTATTTGATGGGAGATATAGCAAGACTTCATTCAGCTATTATATCTTATGCCCGCGACTTTATGATTGACAGAGGCTTTACCTACTGT
>JAFWXG010000142.1 GCA_017523005.1 Clostridia bacterium | reverse complement strand
TGTGATGTGTCAATCATAGTAACAACTTTAGCCCAATTTGAACCTACTTCCGAAGTATGACCTACAAGACCACCCGATGTTAAAACAGGTTGATTTACATCAATTCCGTCTTTTTTGCCTTTGTTGATTGTAAACACAGTAAACCAATTACCAGCTTCCCTTGCAATAACTTCTGCAGCAGTGGATTTTAAGTTAGAAAAATCATTTTTAAGTTCAAGCAACGACTGAAGTCGTGAATTTTCGCTTTCTAATCCTTCATAAAGAGCAAGTTTATTTTTAAGTTCGTTTATATCAGATTTCAACTGTGTGTTTTCTTTAAGAGTCTCCCCTGCATGAATAACAGAATACCCCCATTGAGATACCGAAGAAGACACATGATTAAAGAACCCTAAAACAGGTGATATGACTGTACCACCAAACCTGATTATTGCACTTTTAAGTGGTGTTATTAAAATTATAACTATTAGTAGAATTGCAATTACAATTCCTATTATTCCTTTCAAACGATTGGTCATTATTACTCCTTACTTTTTAAGCGAAACTCTTGTCCGCAAAATTTTTATAACAGTTCCTGAAAATATTCCGCAAGCTATCGAACCTAATAACAGATACGGTAAATATAACAAAGGTGCAATAGATTTTAATATCAATGATGCTGTTAATACTTGACCTGCCTGAAACAAAGCACTTCCTAAAACGCTTATGCCTATTTCTGAAAAAGAGCGTGATAAAGAATATAATGTATACATTCCAACAACAGTAAATATAATTCCCGTAAAGCTATATGCGAAACTCATAAGCCCTGAAAATAATATACTGTTTAAAATTGCTTTAATAATACCAATAATCAACGCTCTTTTTGGAGAAAGCTCGAAAAAAGCATACAAAAGCGGAAAAATTGAAAATCCTATTTTCAAACCATAGACAGGTATAACAGGTGGAATTAAAAATTCTACATATCCAAGCACAACACTAACTGCAACCAGAAATGCACATAGCATATTTTTTTTAGTAGCTGACACTTTTTACCGCCTTTCCGCCTACAATAGAAACGACAACCTCATTCGGTATGCAAATCAGACTTTGGCCTGAACGGGAAATCTTCCCTTGCTTTATTTCAAGTAAATCAGGACATAAAGATTTTGAAACCCATACCGATTTGTCCTTGATATGTATGGTCATTTGCCCTAAAGATGCATTTATATTTATATCTCTGTCTTCATGAATTGAATATGTGCCTATCAACCTACCCTTTAAAGATATCTCTACTGATTGAGCGTTATCTTTGGGCGAGAAAACGATAAGCATAGAAAGGCTTATCAGTATAATTATTAAAATCAGAATTAAATCTGCTCTTTTCATCTTCCTGTAGAACCAAATCCACCGGAGCCGCGCTTTGTTTCATCTAATGTGTCTGTTTGTTTCAGTGATGCTTGAGCAACAGGCATAAACACCATCTGCGCAATTCTTTCTCCGTTTTCTATAACAAAATCTTCTTGTCCTAAATTGATTAACGCACACTTAATTTCCCCACGGTAATCGCTGTCTATTACACCTACACTGTTAGCAAGACAAATCCCGTGTTTAGATGCAAGTCCACTTCTTGCAAAAACAAATGCCCCGTATTCGGGAGACGGAATGCTTATAGCAATACCTGTCGATATAAGTGATATTTCTCCTTTTTTCAAAACTACAGGTTCATCAATAACAGCCTTTAAGTCCATTCCTGCGCTTCCTTCTGTTGCATAAAAAGGCAAAGTTACACCGTCTTTTAAGCATTTAACCAAAACTTCAAGCTTACTCATTTTCTCACCTCAAGTTTTGCAATTTCTATTTTAAGACGCTGAATTTCCTGACGCATAATTTCATTATCTTTTTTTAATTCCTCAATTTGTCTTTCTTTTTCAGAGAATTTAGATGAAATTTCATTGCTGTATTTTTCAGTCTCTTCA
The DNA here is from genome assembly GCA_017523005.1 of Clostridia bacterium. GTDB lineage: Bacteria > Bacillota > Clostridia > RGIG6154 > RGIG6154 > RGIG6154. The sequence continues at coordinate 2,394 of JAFWXG010000142.1, read as the reverse complement.
GCTTTTTCTTTTGTCTTAAACAATTCATCTGCAATATTTACTGACGCCAATACTGCTGCCATATTAGTACTTAATCTGTTGTTTCTGCCATAAATTTCTGTAAGCATTTTGTCAACATAAAACGCAACCCTATGGATATATTCTTCTGTGTCGTTACTTGTAATTGTGTACTCATTCCCTAAAAGTCTGATTGTTGTTTTTGTTGAATTTTCATTCATTACTATCAGCTCCTTTTTCTTTTAAATATAAATCAGTTAAAAGTATTCCTATTATTGTTTTAGCGTCGTTAATTTTTCCTGTTTTTATCATGTCAACAGCATCTTTTAATGAATAAACAACAGTTTCTACGAATTCGTCTTCATCAGGATTTGTTTCGCCCGGAATTAAGCATTGGGCTAAATAAATGTGTATAATCTCTTCCAAAATTGCAGGAGATGTAGCGGTTTGAGTGAGTTTAACAAATGATTTAGCAATATACCCTGTTTCTTCTTTCAGTTCTCTCTTTCCACATTCAAGTGGGTCTTCTCCCTTTTCGAGTTTACCTGCAGGAAGCTCTATAGTTATTTCGCGTATACCTGAACGAAATTGACGAACAAAAATTATCTCATTGTTTTCTGTTAACGGAACTACCCCTACCGCGCCATTATGTTCAACTACTTCTCTTGTTGATGTTGCACCATTTGGCAATTCAATCAAGTCTTCACGCATAGACAATACTTTGCCTTTATATTTAGACTCAGTAGATATAAGTTTTTCAAATAAATTCATGCTTCCACCTCGTCATCGCTTGATACAGATAACAATAGACTTGTTTCTGTTTCAGGCAAACTTTGTACATCTTTAAGTTTACGCTGAATTACACGCGTTCTTGTTCCTACCAACTGGTCAAGCTCATTATTTGCCTGTTCCAAGCGCTTTTGAGCCATTTTTAATACATCTTCAAATTTAGTAAATTCCGTTTTAACAGCACCTAAAACATTCCACACTTCGCCTGAACGCTTTTGAATTGCAAGTGTTTTAAAGCCCATCTGTAAGCTGTTTAATAATGCAGCCATGTTCATGGGTCCTGCTACAACAACTTTATAATCTCTCTGTAAAACTTCTGCCAAGTTACGCCTTAAAACTTCCGCATACAAACCTTCAGTAGGTAAAAACATAATAGCAAAATCGGTTGTTTCTGGCGGAGAAATGTATTTATCAGCAATATCTTTAGCAAAGCTTTTAATTCTACGCTCAAGAGTTACCGAAGCTTCCTGAATTTTTACTGTATCTGCTAAATCATAAGCGTCCATTAGGTTTGAATAAGCATCTGACGGAAACTTTGCATCTATAGGCAGATAAACAGTATCATCGTCAGTGCCGGGAAGAATAACAGCATATTCTACAAAATTTGTTGAACCTTTTTTTGTCGCAACATTAGTTGCATACTGTTCTGGTGGTAAAATTTGTTCTAATATACTTCCTAACTGGATTTCTCCTAAAATACCGCGAGTCTTAACATTGGAAAGAACCTTTTTTAAGTCCCCTACACCTGTAGCCAAGTTCTGCATCTCGCCTAAGGATTTATACACCTGTTCAAGTCTTTCGCTTACAAGCTTAAAGGACTGTCCTATTCTGTCTTCTAATGTTTTTTGAAGTTTTTCGTCAACAGTCTGACGCATTTTATCAAGTTGTTTATTATTATCGTCCTGAATAGCAGACAACTTGTTTTCAATAGTCTTTCTGATTGTTTCTAATTTAGCTTCATTCTCCAAAGAAAAATTGGAAATTCTTTTGTCCATTTGCTTTAAAAGCTCAGCCTGAGCTGTTCCTGTTTGCATAACAGAATCAGAAAGTAACGATGACATAGTTTTAACTGAATTCTGCACCTCTCCAACTGTTTCTTTTCTCATTGCGGAAAGGTCCTCTTTATAATCGGTTTTACCTGTGCGAAGTATTATAACCAAGCTCAAAACTATTACAGCCAAGCCGACAACAACATAAACTTCCATAAATTCTCCTTTACCTTATCTGACCGTCACCTAAAATAATATATTTTACGGTAGTAATCTCTTTTAATCCCATAGGGCCTCTTGCGTGCATTTTCTGTGTACTGATACCCATTTCAGCACCAAATCCAAACTCTCCGCCGTCTGTAAACCTTGTTGACGCATTAACATATACTGCAGCAGAGTCTATCTCATCCATAAATTTATTTGCGTTGTCATAATTTTTTGTAACAATACATTCCGAGTGGCCTGTACTGTAGTTGTTTATATGATCAATCGCCTCATCTATTGTATTAACAACTTTACAAGATATAATTAAATCTAAGTATTCTGTGCCAAAATCTTCGTCCGTTGCAAGAATAACATCATCTGAATATTTTTGTGTTTTTTCACATCCTCGTATTTC
>JAFWXG010000141.1 GCA_017523005.1 Clostridia bacterium | reverse complement strand
GTTTTGCAAAAAGATATAAGCGGTTTTGAACCTCACTATTACTTAAATCATGTAAAGAATGACGGCGATAACAACTTTATCAATCAGTATGACGATTATAAGAAAAAATATGATATAATATAAAACAAAAAAGCACATCCCAAAAGGATGTGCTTTTTTGGAGCTGGTAAAGGGATTTGAACCCTCGGCCTATCGATTACGAATCGATTGCGCTACCAACTGCGCCATACCAGCAAGCAAAATTAAAAGGTTAACCAGATACTGATTAACCTTTTTTGTAAAAATCAATTAAACTGCACGGTTAACCTTACCGGAACGCAAGCATCTTGTGCAAGCATGGATTGTTTTTGGTGTGCCGTTAACAATTGCCTTTACTTTTTTTACATTTGGCTTCCATGTTCTGTTGGTTCTTCTGTGGGAGTGGGACACAGCAATACCGAACACAACACCTTTACCGCAAATATCGCATTTTGCCATTTATGATACACCTCCTTGTTATTCATCAAAACATCATGTATAATCTATTGTAACAGAAAAAATATTAAAATGCAAGGTTTTTTTTAATTTTTTATAAAAATTTTTTAATTCTAAAAAAATATATGGAAATGTAAAAAAAACTTTGCAATATTCATCAAAATGGTATATAATAAATTTAAGAGTTTACAGGTATTAAAAAATAATTAGTTTGAGGTGGAATATGGAAATGAACACAACAGTTTTTGAAACTCCGCTTAAAAAAATTGTGGACCGTTTCAAATTAGAAACAATATGCTGTGAAGATGCTATAGAAAATATAGTTGTTACGCAGATGGATGTGAACCGTCCTGCACTTCCTATGGCGGGATTTTTTGATTATTTTGAGTCACAGCGTATTCAGATATTCGGCAAAGTTGAGAATACATATTTCGGCCAGCTTGAAACTGATAAAAAAATAAAGGCGATGGACGAGTTGTTTTCTAAAAACATTCCCGCCCTTATTGTTGCAAGAGATATGGAAGTACAGCCTGAAATGGTTGAAGCTGCAAAGAAATATAATATACCTGTACTTAGAACAAAAGAAACAACATCGAGATTTATGAGTGCTTTAATCAGCTACTTAAATGTTGAACTGGGTGCAAGAATTACAAGACATGGTGTGTTAGTTGAAGTATATGGTGAAGGTGTTTTGATTTTAGGAGAAAGCGGAGTGGGTAAGAGCGAGACCGCTATCGAGCTTGTAAAGCGTGGTCATCGTTTAGTCGCTGACGATGCTGTTGAGATAAAAAAAGTATCTGCGATTTCACTTGTCGGAACTGCACCCGAAATTATAAGACACTTTATTGAACTTCGCGGTATTGGTATAATTGATGTTAAGAAAATTTTTGGTATGGGTGCTGTAAAGGATTCTGAAAAAATCGATTTGATTATAAATATTGAACAGTGGGACCAGACTAAAAAATATGACAGACTTGGGCTTAACACTGAGTTTACAGAGATACTTGACATAAAAGTTCCATCTATAACAATCCCTGTAAAGCCGGGAAGAAATTTAGCAGTAATTGTTGAAGTTGCTGCTATGAACAACCGTCAGAAGCGTATGGGATATAATGCTGCTGAAGAGCTTAATTTAAGATTGACCAAAAACATGGAGAATGCATCAAAAGACTTATAAGGAGACAAAGCAACTGATGATTTATGTGGGTATTGATTTGGGAGGGACAAATATTGCCGCAGGCTTAGTAGACGAAAGCGGAAAGCTTGTCTGCAAAAAAAGCATTCCAACAGGTGCACACAGAAGTGCGGAAGAAATAATTAAAGATATGGCATCTATTGCTTTAGATATAGTAAATGAGAATGGATATACCCTTCAAGATGTAAAATCTATAGGTATTGGCTGTCCTGGTTCTGTAGACAAAAAAGAAGGCGTGCTTATATATGCTAACAATCTTCCGTTTTCAAACACAAACATAAGAAGTGAGATTCAAAAATATATAGATAAGCCTGTTTTTCTTGAAAATGATGCAAACTGTGCTGCATTGGCAGAAGCAAAATCGGGTGCAGCTAAAGGCACAAAGAATTCTGTAACAGTAACACTTGGTACAGGTGTAGGTGGCGGGGTTGTAATTAACGGAGCAGTACTTAACGGAGAATTGGGACACATGGTTATCAAAGCCGATGGAGAACCATGTACCTGCGGAAGAAAAGGGTGCTGGGAAGTGTATGCTTCTGCAACTGCATTAGTCCGTCAGACTAAACAGGCTGCCGAAAAAGATAAAAGCTCTAAATTATGGGAATACCGAAATAAAGATGGTAAATTTAACGGAGTAACGGCATTTAATGCTGCAAAAGCCGGAGATAAAACAGCACAGCAGGTAGTTGATAATTATGTAAAATATATAGGAATAGGCGTAGCAAATATTATAAATATTTTTCAGCCTGAGGTAATAGTTATAGGAGGAGGCATATCCAATCAGGGAGAGTCATTATTAGAGCCTGTCCGCGAATATATAAAAGGTAAGACATACAATACAGGCACAAATTCCTGGAGAATTGAAAAAGCAATATTAGGAAATGACGCAGGTATTATAGGGGCAGCCTTATTAAAAGGATAATCGGGGGAATTTAAATATGTTAAAACATTTGTCGGCGATTTATGAAGACAAACAGATTTTAATAGATGAACCAATGAAAAATCATACAACCTTTAAGGTTGGAGGAAACGCAGATTTTATTGTGTTTCCTGAAACCAAAGAACAGCTTGTTTTAACATTACAGCTTGCAAAAAAAGAACAAATTTTTTGCATTGTTTTGGGTAACGGCTCAAATGTTTTGGTTTCCGATGACGGAATAAGGGGAATTGTTATATGCACCCTTAATATGAAAAAAATTTGGGCTGACAAAAATGTGATTACAGCATCTTGCGGAGTTTCAATGGCATCCCTTTCTGCAACTGCAAGGGAAAACGGACTTTCGGGACTTGAGTTCGCATCAGGAATTCCCGGAACAGTAGGCGGCGGAATTTATATGAATGCAGGTGCATACGGCGGTGCATTGTCTGATTGCGCTCAAAAGACATTATGTGTAACTAAAGATGGTAAGCTTATAACATTTATAGGTGATGAACAAAAATTCGGTTACAGAAAAAGTGTTTTTGCAGAACAGGATTTAATTGTTCTGGAAACAGAATTTCTGTTACAGGAAGGAAAAGGACAGGAAATTTCAGACCTTATGAATGAACTTAATGCAAGACGAAGAGATAAACAACCTTTAGATAAACCAAGTGCAGGCAGTACTTTTAAAAGACCCGAAGGATATTTTGCAGGTAAGCTTATAGAAGATGCAGGGTTGAAAGGGTTTCGGGTAGGCGGTGCTTGCGTATCCGAAAAGCACGCAGGGTTTGTTGTGAATGATAAAAATGGAAATGCTAATGATATTATTAGTGTAATGAAACACTGTCAGGACACCGTATTAGAGAAATTCGGGGTTAAGCTGGAACCCGAAATCCGTCTTATCGGTACCTTCCCAAAATAAAAATATATTGACTATTTTCTTAATTTATGATACGATAAAATAAGATGGTAAACTATCAGGAGGTGTTTTTATGCCCGCAAAAATGACCAATGTATATGGCGGTATGGCTGTTTCTGATGAAGCAATAGCAAAAATCGCCGCAGTTGAAGCAACACATTGTATAGGTGTTGTTGGTATGGCATTCCGTTCAAAGGCTGACAAGTTAGCTTCTCTTTTGAAAAAGGATTCTGCTTCAAAAGGGGTGCATGTGTCCGCAGTAAACGGGGATGTTTCATTAGAAATTCATGTGATAGCAGAGTATGGAGTAAATCTTTCTGCCATCAGCAGTAATATAGCAGAAAATGTCAAATATGCAGTAGAGTCTATGGTCGGTTGCACTATTAAGAAAGTTGATGTTCATGTTGAGGGCGTCCGTGTTGATTAGACCTTAAGGAGGTAATTGGATTTTGATTAGAACCATTGACGGACAGATGCTGAAAAAAATGATAATTTCTGCGGCAAACAATCTGTCCAATAACCGAAAGACGGTAGATGATTTAAATGTATTCCCCGTGCCTGACGGCGATACGGGTACTAATATGTCTATGACAATTCTTGCAGTAAAACGCGAACTTGAAGCAAGTGACGATACAACTTGCAGTAGCGTGGCAGAGATTGCGGCACACGCATCTTTGCGTGGTGCAAGAGGTAACTCGGGTGTAATTTTATCCCAGTTCTTAAGAGGCTTGTCAAAGGGTCTTAAGGATATGGAAGTTGTTGAAATTCCCGAAATTGTAAATGCCATGAAACAGTCTGTTGATGTGGCATACAGAGCGGTAATGAAACCCACTGAAGGCACAATTTTAACTGTTGCGAGAGAAATGTATGAAGCGGCAGCAACCTGGGACACAGATAATGCCGATTTATTAGACTTCTTTAAATTTGTGGTAACAAAAGGTGAAGAGTCTTTAGAGAACACACCGAATCTGTTACCGCAATTAAAACAGGCTGGAGTAGTTGACTCCGGCGGTGCAGGACTTTTAACATTAGTTAAGGGTGCATACCTTGCTTTGCAGGGAGACGAAGTTGTTTTAAAAGATGAAGAATCAAAAGCAGAAGAGTCAGCTAAAGCAGTACCGCAGGAGGATATTAAATTTGGTTATTGCACCGAGTTTATTATTCGTAAAAATGCACAAAAGGTAGCATGGAAGAATTTAAGAAAACGCCGTGAAACTATTGGCGACAGCGTAATTGTTGTTGACGATTTTGATATTATCAAAGTTCATGTTCACACAAACAATCCAGGTATCGCTATGGAAGAGGGCTTGAAATTTGGCGAGCTTTTAGATATTAAGATTGAAAATCTTCGTGAACAAAACCGCTTGTTGCAGGAAAAAGAAAAGCAAGAAAAACCGCTTGTTGATTATGGCTTTGTAGCGGTTGCGGCAGGGGATGGCATGACTCAGATTTTTGAAGAGTTAGGCTGCACAGAAATCATTTCGGGCGGTCAGACCATGAACCCCAGCACCGAAGACTTTTTAGACAGAATTGCTAAAACAAATGCAAAGACTACTTATCTGCTTCCAAACAATAAAAATATCTTGCTTGCAGCAGAACAGGCAAAAGAGCTTACAGACAAAAATGTGGTTGTACTTCCTACAAAAACTTTAGTTCAGGGAATATCTGGAATGCTTGCATTCGACCCCGATGCAACTGAAGAAGAAAACACAGCAGGAATGCTTGCTATGATTGAGGAAGTTAAATCAGGCTCTGTAACCTTTGCTGCGCGTGATTCTCATGTTGACGGCTTTGACATAAAGAAAGATGACATCATCTCTTTCTTGACAAGATTTTCTGCTTTAAGCCAATAATTTTCGTATAACTTTTCTTGATCAACATCAGTCATCAAAACAAAGTTTCTAATTTTATCAGCCAAACTCAACGG
>JAFWXG010000140.1 GCA_017523005.1 Clostridia bacterium | reverse complement strand
TCCGGGATAGGATTCTCAAAGAAATCCTGCCCTGTCTTTATATCCCCATGAATTACTTCCGCGCCGTTTTCTTTGAAGTAGCGTACATACTCGCTTTCTTCGGTATCAAAAGGACAGTACACAACCAATTTACGGTTGATGTTATGACGCTGCATAAAATCAAAGATGAATGTATCAAGGCACGAAACAAGATAGCGCGGTGTCCTGTAATCATCATTCAGATTGTAAACGAGCTTTACGGCTCTAGGCTTCTCAATCGGCTTTTCTTCTGACATATCAATTCCCCTTAGATTTTTTTAAGTTCTGCGACAACATAATTCACCACATCAACGCTCTCACATTTGACTGTGATAGTCTTTCCGTTATGTTCAATGGTAAAACCGTCTTTCTGAACCTTTGTGACTTCTCGATTCTTTTTCTGCAAATCTCCGATAATCTTTCCAGCAGCGATGTGATTGTTTCTCACATACTCCTTGCCGTTGTCGCCATATACTTTTTCAATGTTCTTTACCGCATAATACTGATTCAAAATCCAACTAACACTTTTGTTCAGCATTGTGGCAAGCCGTTCATTCGTAACTTTTACCCGGCTTTGTGCCTTAATCTTGTCAAACGCTTCTACAAGTTCAATCGCGCTCATTTGCTTACGCTGAATATTCTCTTCAAGCTGAACTTTGAGAACTTCTGAATCTGGAATATCCTCACGGATAATGCAAGGTACAGAAATATCACCGCCGACAAGCTGCAAGGCTTTAAGCCGTCTGTGTCCGCAAATAACTTCATACTTGTTGCCCTTTGGTCTTACAACTAAAGGCTGTAAAATATCATGTGCTTCAATGCTCTTTGCAAGCTCGCTAACATCCTCGTCACGCTCGCTTCTGACATTCGTGCCGTAAAGAATCCGGCTCAATGGTATTTCTCTTGTCATTTTTACCTGTCACCCCATATTTCTTTTATCTTCGTAAAGGCTCGCCGCCTTTTTATGTATATGCTCGAAACGCCCCTTTAAGTGCGGGTATTTCTGCAAAAACTTTTCTTCCCCTTCGTTGTGGAATTCGTCATGCTCCACACGGTTTAACGCAATCCAATTTCCGGGTCATTCCGTAAAATCTCGTGCGCTCCCTTTCCCATCATGTGGTGAAGGTCTATATCTGTTCCTATGCCGCTCGCTTCGGAATAAACCGCCCTTTCTCTCCACTTCGATTCTGTCATTGTGGCGGTAAAATCTTCTTTCTGCTTTCCCCGCCATTCCTCGAATTCGTAAATAACCATTCGTACATCAGCCTGTAAATCCTGTTTCAAGTCACAAAGCATACACAGATGATAAATTAAGCCGTCAATGAAAGTTGCAGCCTGTACCGTATTTGCTTCGCTCAACCGTACCGGGCGCAATCTGTTCGGGTACAGTGTGCAAGGTGTCTTTTCGGCGTATTCGGTCAGCAAATCTTCATACAAGCTGTAAAGCTCTTCGTCCGTTCCGCGCCGATGTTCCATTGATTCATAAATAATTGAAATCAACTTCCAAGCTGTGTTTAATTCTTTTATGCTCCGTTTCTGTAAAGGTGCGTCAATTTCACACCTCAAAAGGATTTCAAGCCCGCTTCTTTCTTCCCGGTCTTTCTTGCTTTTGAAAACCTTTCTAATAGGGATTAAGTCACGGCTATCACTCGGTCTTAAAATAATTGAGTTATCTTTGAAAAGTATGCCGTGAAAATAGCCTGTGACTTTCATTCCCTACCGCCTTAGAATATCTCGCTAGGGTCTTGTGCCTGTGGTGGCATTGAATCAAAAGCGGCGTTCATTGCAGCTTCATCTTCAACGGACATTCCACTTTCAAGTGCTTCCTGTGCCAAATCGCTAGGTACAGGCTCTTCTGTCTGTGCAGGAGCTGCAATCTGACTAGGCTCT
>JAFWXG010000139.1 GCA_017523005.1 Clostridia bacterium | reverse complement strand
GAGGTTCAAACCGTGTATTAGGCAAAATATACGGAATTGAAGAAAACGAACCAAACCAAGAGGGTCTTATTATAAAAGCAGAACCCCTAAAAAACATTATGGATAATATAATATCCCTTTCCCCTTCCGAACGCGAGAAAATTCAAGGTATGGAAAAAGGAAGAGTTGATATTATAAACGCAGGTCTTGCACCCCTTTCTGCTTTGCTCGAAAAGTGTGGAGCGCCCTATGTAATAATAAGCACAAATTCAATCCGCGAAGGAATAGCATACGAAATATTAAACAAAAAAACAGCACTTTAAAGTGCTGTTTTTATTTAATATATCTAATTATTATATCTATGTGCAATTTCAATAAACTGCGGATACTGATAATTAAATGATTCATCTATAATCCACATATTCTGGAAATCGAAATCAATAAAGGTTTCTTTTTTCTTAAGCTGTTCATGAGTGCATTTAATAAGTCTGCTTACATTTCCGCTGTTATCTCCCAAGCCCTGACCTCCTGCAAAATAACAGTTAACCACAGCTCCGGCATTTGATGCTAAAATGTCGCCGAATTTTTTACCTGAAACCGATGCCCCATTATAATAGCAGTTAACAACACTTCCTGTGTTTGTGCCTGAGATACCACCTGAATAGCTTGTGTCAATTTTACTTAAAGAATTGACTTCTCCTGTAGCATAGCAGTCTGATACAATACCTAAATTAGTTGCCGAAACACCTCCTGCAACCGCCAAATTGGCACTATCTGTAGAAATATTTCCGCTATTGAATGTTCCTGATATAATTCCGTAGTTCTCACAAGCAATACCGCCTGCACGCGCGTTTTGTCCTGACATTTTAACATCGCCTGTGTTGTATGAAGAAATTATCATGCCTGTTCCCTTGTTAATTCCAACAAGTCCTCCTCGGTTTATGTTTTTCTGCTCTGCATTAGCAGTCATTTTACCGCTTACAGCACAGTTATATATAAGTCCTGTGTTAGAAGCACATATAGCACCGCCTGAGCCTTCTCCGCTTGCATTTTCTATAAACAGATTATAAATTTCTCCGTGATTTTCGCGGAACAGACCAAAATCCTCTCCCGAAAATTTAAGACCTGTTATCTTATAGTTGTTACCGATAAACAGACCAAAGAAGCTGAACACAGTATCTCCTATTGGCATAAATTTATTATTTTTGCAATAATTTGTCATGTCAATGTCGCCAAGCAACATAAAGGTTGAACCCAAATGATGACGAACATGGTTAAGTTGTTCAGGAGTCATTATTTTATATGGGTTTTCAAGAGAGCCGTCTCCGCCTGCAAAATCTGTATCGTTTTCTTCTGTGACAATTTTGTTCTGTTCATTACCAACAATCTGCGGATAATAGTACTTATTATCGTAATTAAATGTCCATACAGAATTAAAATCAAACTGCATAAATCCTGCTTCTCTTATCATAAGGTCAATCGGTTGCGATGAAACAAATTGTTGATTTATTTCTCCTATACCAACCGTCTCTGCGAGAGTATGTTCATAAACAAATCCGTATATTTCTCCGCCTTTTTCAGCTAAAGCCACAGCAGAGCCTGCAACTGCGTTAGTTGCTGTTGGATTGGTAAATCCTAAATTATATGCGTTGTTTAGAGATATAACCTTATCGGCTTTTCCGCAAATTCCACCCGAATATGCAAATTCTTTGGCTTTTGCGTTAATTTCTCCTGTGTTGTATACATAAGAGAGAGTACTTCCGCCGTTTCCTATAATTCCACCGCTTGCACTTTCTCCTGTTTCGGAATAGGAGAACACCTTGCCGTTATTAAAGCATTTCTCAATAACTCCGGCAGACTGTCCTGAAATTCCGCCTGCATACGCATTTCCAACCTCAGCAGAAGCAATGATGCCTCCTGTATTATTGCTTAAAATGATAATACCTTCATTTTTTCCGCAAACACCACCGCTTGACGAAGCAGAAAAGACATCACTTTGATTGGAACAGTTTTTCACAAGGCCGCTTCCTGTGTTTATTCCGCAAATTCCGCCCGCATATACTCCGCTTGTTCCTACCCTGCCTGATTTTATGGTACAGTTTTCAATCGTTCCTTTATTTACTGAGGTTATACCCCCTGTTTCTTTAGTTCCGCTTACGCTGAATCTTCCTAATGTGAGGTTTTTAACTGTACCTGAAAGTTCCCTGAACAATCCGCCGTTTTTAGAGCTTATACTAAAATCGTAGATACCTTTTCCGTTACCGTCTAAAGTTCCGCTGAATGTGTCAACACTTAGAATTTCCTTGTTATCAGCAAAAATATTTGACACAAGACTAAATGATTTATCTTTGTACATTCCCATAAACTTAAGGTCATCAGCCTTTGATATCAGAAACGGATTTTCCTTAGTTCCGTTACCTTGAGGTAAAGCGCTTAAGCCTTTTGGCAAAGGCATAGAAGAAAGAACTGGCTGACCCGAAACTAAAGTCCACGGTTCCTGATAAAACTTAACATTTAATGGACTTGAAAATGTTTTTCCGTCAGATATTTTCAAGCCGTAAAAATCAAAATAAAAGCTATTCTCATAAACACAATTTGAAATAGGAATGATGTTTTTTGAAATCATCAACCCGCCGAACCAGCAGTTTTCTATTTTTCCATACTGTCCCTTTGCAATACCGAAAGAGGTATCTGCAATAATTTCTGCTACAGAATAACTGTTTAAAATTTTCCCTTCATTTGAAAGAGAAATTCCTGCAATCTCTTGTCCTGAAAAACTACCTGACGACAAACACTCTATAATTTCTTTATTGTTTATAAGTGTAATCCCCGCACCGCTGTTTTGTAAGCTGCCCTCGAACATACAAGCCTTTATTGTTCCGTCATTTATGGTACAAAATGGTGCAGAGTTTTCCCCTGAAACAACTCCGTTTTTAACATATAAATTTCGGATAATACCATGATTTTCTCCAAACAACGAACCTTTTTCAAGCTTATTATTAAGGTTAAGAATGCTCTTTCCGTTTCCATCAAATATCCCGTAAAATTCATCTGTAATGCTAAAGTCAGGATAATTTGCAAGGTCAATATCATTCATAAGAATAAAATTGGATGACGGATACTTTGAAACACACGCAAGCTGAGAAGGTGTAACTATTCTGTAGGGCGAAACAACAGACCCATTACCACCTGAAAATTCGCTTGTGTTTTGCTCACTATTCGTACCGTGATGAGATACATTTTTAAGTGTTGGATAACAATAATCTTTAGCCTTGTCTATTTCCCATATCACATAAAAATCAAGACCCGGGAAACCGCTTGAACTTCTCATCTGGCTGTCCGAACGAATTTCTACGCCCTCCGTCGTTCCGTAATCCGAAAATACAGGGATAATATCAAGACT
>JAFWXG010000138.1 GCA_017523005.1 Clostridia bacterium | reverse complement strand
TTTATCAGATGTAATTGTGGACATCGTAGAAACAGGCACAACACTTAAAGAAAACGGATTAGAGCCTAAAGAAACAGTCGTGCCAATTTCAGCAAGACTTATTTCAAACAAGGCAAGCTATAAATTTCATCAGGAGCAAATACAAGCGATTGTAAGTGCATTGACACCACAATGCGGGGAGTGAGAATAATGATTAAAATTTTAGATATGAAAGAAATTTCAAAAGAAGAAATTTTTGCAAGAGAAGAAATCAAAACAAATGTAGAAGATATAGTTGAAGAAATAATATCAAATGTCCGCAAAAACGGGGATAAGGCATTATTTGAATATTGCGAGAAATTCGATAAAGCAAAACTTTCTTCTTTAGAAGTTACAAAAGAAGAAATTGACGAAGCGGTTGCAAATACTGATAAAAAAATGCTTGATATTTTGTATGAAGCAAGAGAAAACATTGAGTTTTTCCATAAACATCAGGTAAGAAACAGCTTTATAATAAACGAAAAAGACGGAATTGTTATGGGACAAAAAATAATCCCGATTGAAAAAGCGGGTCTTTATGTTCCTGGCGGCACAGCAGCATACCCGTCTTCGGTACTTATGAACGCAATTCCGGCAAAGCTTGCGGGTGTATCAGAAATTGTTATGGTTACACCGCCAACAGGAGGAAAGGTTAATCCTGCTATTTTGGCGGCAGCTTATGTTGCAGGTGTAGACCGCATCTTTAAAATAGGCGGTGCACAGGCAATAGCAGCTCTTGCATACGGAACAGAAACAGTTCCAAGAGTTGATAAAATTGTAGGACCTGGCAACGCTTTTGTTGCAGAAGCAAAAAAACAAGTGTTTGGTCAGGTTGCAATCGATATGATTGCAGGCCCGAGCGAAATTTTAGTAATTGCAGATGATACTTGCGATAAAAAACACATAGCCGCAGATTTACTCTCTCAGGCAGAGCATGATAAAAATGCAAGTGCGGTTTTAGTAACAGACAGTTTGCCTTTTGCAAAAGAAGTACAAAAAGAGCTTGAAATTCAGCTTAACAAACTTCCAAGAAAAGAAATAGCGTCTTGCTCAATCGAAAATAACGGCAAAATTATTGTTGCAAATTCTATAGACGAAGCGGTAGAGGTTGCAAACGAAATCGCACCTGAGCATTTAGAAATTTGTGTAGATAATCCCTTTGATTATCTTGATAAAATAAAGCACGCTGGTTCTGTATTTATGGGCAAAAACTGTCCTGAAGCTTTGGGAGATTACATGGCAGGACCAAATCATACACTTCCAACAAGCGGTACAGCGCGCTTTTCAAGTCCGTTGTCTGTAGACGATTTTATAAAGAAAACACAGTATACATATTTCACAAAAGATGCGTTTTCTTTAATTGCAGATAAGGTAGCATATTTTGCAGAACAGGAAGGACTCTCTGCCCATGCAAGAAGTGCAACTGTGAGAAAAACCGCGGAGGAAAACAAATAATGAGCAGATTTTTAAATAATGCTTTTATTTCATTAGATGCCTACACACCGGGCGAACAGCCAAGGGATAAAGCATACATAAAATTAAATACTAATGAATCTCCATATCCGCCGTCACCTGAAACAGTAAAGGCTGTATCAAGTTCTGAGGTATGTGACTTGAATTTATATCCTGACCCGACTTGTAAGGAATTAAAGCAGGCACTTGCAGACAGATATAACTTAAATGAAAATCAGGTATTTGTGTCAAATGGTTCTGATGATATATTGAATTTTGCATTTTTAGCTTTTGCAGGAAAAGGAGGAAAGGCTTACTTTCCTGATATAAGCTATGGATTTTATGAAGTTTTTTGCGAGTTGCATGGAGTGACGGCAAATAAAATTCCGTTAAAACAAGACTTTTCTATATGCGCTGATGACTATTTTAATAAAGATGGCATGGTGGTTATTGCAAATCCGAATGCACCTACAGGTCTTTGCTTGTCTTTAGAAGAAATAGAAAGCATTTTAGACAATAATCCCGACCAGGTGGTTGTAATTGATGAAGCGTATGTTGATTTTGGCGGACTAAGTGCTGTAGCTTTAATTGAAAATCATGAAAATTTATTAGTTGTTCAGACTTTTTCAAAATCAAGAAGTATGGCGGGTGCAAGACTTGGCTTTGCGTTAGGCAATAAAGAACTTATTGCGGATTTAGAAAAAATCAAGTATTCTACCAATCCATACAGCATAAACAGACTTACTTTAATTGCAGGAGTATCTGCAATTAAGTCGGATAGCTACTATATGGAAAACTGCACAAAAATCATAAAAACAAGAGATTTTGTCACAAAAGAACTTAGAAGTGAAGGATTTTATGTTTTGCCGTCAAGTGCAAATTTTATATTTGCTAAAAAAGACGGGATAGAGGGCAAACGATTATACGAAGCACTCAAAGAAAAAGGCGTTTTGGTGCGTCACTTTAATAAAGAAAGAATAAGTGATTTTATAAGAATTACAATCGGCACAGACGCCGAAATGAAAAGCTTTTTGCAAATCATAAAGGAAATTTGTGAGGAGGAAGTAAAATGAGAATTGCGGAAATTAACAGAAAAACAAATGAAACAGAAATTTCTTTAACTCTTAATTTAGACGGGACAGGCAAGGCGGAAATTGATACAGGCTGTGGCTTTTTAGACCACATGTTGACTCTTTTTGCGTCACACAGTGGATTTGATTTAACTGTAAAATGTGTAGGGGATACCTTTGTTGACGACCATCATTCGGTTGAAGATGTCGCAATCTGTCTGGGGAAAGCGTTCTCTGATGCAATATCCGATATGAAAGGAATTGAAAGATACGGCGATATCTGTCTTCCTATGGACGAAGCACTCATTTTATGTGCATTAGACATTTCGGGCAGAAGTTATTTATCTTTTGACCTTGATATGCCGACAGAAAAAATAGGTACATTTGATACAGAACTTGTTGAAGAATTTTATTTAGGATTTGTAAGAAATGCAAACATCACTTTACACATCAAAAAATTAAGCGGTACAAATTCACATCATATCGCAGAGGGTAGCTTTAAAGCCTTTGCGCGTGCATTGTCTAAAGCTGCAAAAATAGATGTATCAAAAAAAGACCAGATTCCGTCAACTAAAGGAGTTTTATAACATGATAGCAATTATTGACTACGGTGTAGGTAATTTGTATTCTTTAAAAAGCTCACTTAATAAGCTTAATAT
>JAFWXG010000137.1 GCA_017523005.1 Clostridia bacterium | reverse complement strand
TTACATCTTTGGATCATGGATATGGGGGTCTATAGTGGTAGTTCAGCTCTTGTTTGTGCCTTTGGTGCTTATATTAGAGCGTAAAATGACATGGAGAGTTTTGGTAGGGTACATTCCATACTATTTCTACACATTTACGTGGTTCCCGATTTCTATAGTAGGAATTTTAAAGAAGAATGACAAGGAATGGTTCCATACACAACATACAAGAACAATAGCGTTATCAGACATCAAAAAGTAATAACAAGTATTGACTTTTAATGCATATTATGGTATAATAAATTAAATTCAAAATGATACGGAGGGCTTATAAATGGAACATATTAAAACTATTGAAACACGCAATTTGTGTGAGAGCGCTAAAAACGGTGGTTGCGGAGAATGCCAGACTTCATGTCAATCTGCTTGCAAAACAAGCTGCGGCATCGCTAACCAGGAATGCGAAAATAAGGATAATAAATAATCCAAATCTAAATGCCGCCAGGTTTGGCGGCATTTTTTATTAAATACAAAGGTAGGAGATAGCTTAAATATGGTACATAGATATAAACAGGGCGGTTTAAATATTGTACTTGATGTTTTTTCAGGTGCAATTCATATTGTAGATGATATAGCCTATGAAATTATTGGTATGTTCGAATCAGAGTCTAAAGACAAAATAATATCAAATATATCAGAAAAATACCAAGTAACCCAAAACGAAGCAGAAGAATGTTATACTCAAATTGCACGCTTAAAGGAAGATGGCAAGCTGTTTAGTCCTGATACTTTTAAGCCTATGGCAAACAAGCTCAAAGAAAAAACATCAGGGGTTGTTAAAGCGCTTTGTCTTCATGTCGCTCACACCTGCAATTTAAACTGTGCATACTGCTTTGCAAGTCAGGGCAAATTCTCAGGTGAAAGAGCGTTGATGTCTTTTGAAACAGGCAAGAGAGCGTTTGACTTTCTCATAGAAAATTCGGGCACACGCCGTAATTTAGAAGTAGACTTTTTTGGCGGAGAACCGCTTATGAATTTCGATGTTATTAAAGACCTTGTTAAGTATGCAAGAAGCCGTGAAAAAGAAACGGGTAAAAATTTCAGATTTACACTTACTACAAACGGAATGCTTGTAGATGATGATGTTATTGATTTTGCTAATAAGGAAATGAGTAATGTTGTCTTAAGCTTAGATGGACGAAAAGAAATTCATGATAAATATAGAGTTGATTATCAAGGAAAGGGTAGCTTTGACACTATAGTTCCTAAATTTCAGAAGTTTGTAAACGAACGAGGAAACAAAAATTACTACATGAGAGGAACTTTTACTCATGAAAACCCCGACTTCGTTGAAGATATCAAAGAAATGCTTGATTTAGGCTTTACAGAGCTTAGTATGGAACCTGTTGTATGTGCATCTGATGACCCGTCTGCGTTGAATGATAAAGATATCGAAATTGTAAAAAAAGAGTATGAAAAATTAGCAGATTTAATGCTTGAAAAACAAAAGGCAGGAAAGCCTTTTACATTCTATCACTATATGATTGACCTAACAGGCGGTCCTTGTATTTATAAAAGAGTATCAGGTTGCGGTTCGGGAACAGAGTACATGGCGGTTACACCTTGGGGAGATTTATATCCGTGCCATCAGTTTGTAGGCGACGAAAAATTTAAGCTTGGGGATATCTGGAATGGAGTTACCAATTTAGAAATTCAAAATGAGTTTAAAAAATGCAATGTATATTCCCGCAAAGAATGTGAAGACTGCTGGGCAAAACTATATTGTTCAGGCGGTTGTGCAGCCAACGCATACCATGCAACAGACAGCATTTCAGGTATATACGAAAAGGGGTGCGATTTGTTTAGAAAAAGAATGGAATGTGCAATTTATTTAGAAATAGCAAAGAGATTATGAAAACACCAATTTTTGATTTTGTAAAAAAATATAGTGATGAAAACTGCATAAGATTACACATGCCCGGTCATAAAGGCATATCAAAGCTTGGCCCCGAAGCTTTAGATATTACAGAAGTAAGCGGTGCAGATGTGCTTTATCAGTCAAATGGAATTATTAAGGAAAGCCAGGATAACGCATCTAAAATTTTTGGAACAGCCAAGACTTTATATTCAACCGAAGGGTCATCTCTTTGTATTCGTGCTATGCTGTTTTTAATAAAGCAGTATGCAATATCAAAAAACAAAAAACCATCGATTTTAGCGGGCAGAAATGCACATAAAACATTCGTCACAGCTTCTGCTTTGGTTGATATTGATGTTTCATGGCTTTACTCTTCACAAGATGATTTTCTGTCCTGCGATATTGATTTGGCTAATCTTCAAAGAATGCTGAAAAAGATAGAGCCGACAGCATTATATATAACAAGCCCAGACTATTTAGGTAATATTTCAGATATACAAAGCATAAGTAAATTATGTAAAAAATATGATGTTTTATTACTTGTAGATAACGCTCATGGATCATACTTGAAGTTTTTGGAAAGTTCACTTCACCCCATTGATTTAGGAGCAGATATGTGTTGTGATTCAGCACATAAAACATTACCTGTTCTAACGGGTGGCGCGTATTTCCATATTTCAAAAAATGCACCTTTGTTGTTAAAAGACAATGCAGAAAACGCGATGTCAATATTTGCATCTACAAGTCCGTCATACCTTATTTTGCAGTCTTTAGACTTGTTTAATAAATCGGTAGTAGATGGTTTTAAAAATGAAATTTCAGATGTGGCAGATTGTGT